>NZ_JBFUHT010000047.1:0-37438 GCF_056402275.1 Azospirillum sp. P4_B5 | reverse complement strand
ACGTCCATGACCTGGGCGCGGGTGATGCGCGGCATGAACTCCATGGCGAAGGCGTTCACCCCGGCCGCGGCGTAGGCCGCCACGTGGTCGCGGCTGTTGTAGGGGTTGAGGATGGCGAACAGCAGCGCGCCGCGCTTGATCAGCGCCAGTTCGTCGAGGTCCCCTTCCCCGGCCAGCAGCGGGCGCTGCACCTTCAGCACGATGTCGGCGTCGGCCAGCGCCGAGGCGGCGTCCGGCGCGATCTCCGCGCCGGCGTCCTGATAGACCCGGTCCGGCAGGTTCGAGCCCAGACCGGCGCCGGTCTCGACCACGACGTCGAGACCGAGAGCCTTGATCTTCTTGACGGTTTCCGGAGACGCCGCGACGCGATTCTCGCCCACGCGCCGTTCCCTGGGTATGGCGATTTTCATGGTTGTTGATTGCCTCCCAAAGCAATCGGCAGGACGAGGCGTCAGCGCTCCGGCCTCGACGGCGGGCGGCCTCGGCGGGCGGCCCGCCGGTCAAATTCTCGAATGATGTCGGTGCCGGCCAGCGGCGTGGCGGTGTCCGGCGTCAGGCCCGCAGGGCGGCGGAACGGTCACCCGGGATGGATGCGGGTGACCGCCTCCGGACCACTGCCGCCGTCACGGGAAGGCTGCCCCAGGCACTGCCCAAGGCGCCGCCGTTCGTCACTGGGCCGCGGCGACGGGATAGCTGACGACCTCGCCCGCCCCGGCGTCCGGCGGGGCGGCGTCGAGCTGCGCCTTGATGAGATCGCGTACGCTGACCACGCCGACCAGCGAGGCGCCGTCCAGAACGGGGATGTGACGAATGGTGTGCTCGTCCATCAGCTGGAGCACGTGGCGGACGGAATCGCCCGGCGTGCAGCAGACGGGATGATGGCTCATCACCGCCGTGACCGGCAGGGACAGGATGCCCGGCCCGCGGTCGGTCAGGCTGCGCACGATGTCGCGTTCGGAAATCACCCCGACGACCGTGTTGCCCTCGGTCCGGCAGACGTCCTTGACCACCAGCGCGCCGGTGTTTTCGGCCTTCAGAAGACGCAACGCCGTTTCCACGGTTTCGTTGATGCGCACCGTGCCGATGCGCGTCCCCTTCCGGCGGAGAATGTCTTCAACCCTCATAACGCTCCTCCTGTGAAGCGATTGTCCGGCCCCTCGGCGTTGCTTCGCTTCGTCGTTGGGGGCGTTGGTTTCTGTGTGCGGGGCCGGACGGTGTCCGCCCTACTGGGCGGCGACCGCGGGGGCGGCCTCGGACGATGCCCGCTGCGGGCGGGTGTAGCAGTCGGCGATCTCGCCGCGCTGGCGGACGAGCGCCAGGACCACGTCGATGGTCGGGGTCGCCACGCCGACCATGCGACCCATTTCCTGGACCACCGACAGCAGGGCGTCGATCTCCATCGGACGGCCGCGCTCCAGGTCCTGGAGCATTGAGGTCTTGTGCGCGCCGACGGCGCCGGCGCCGTTGATGCGGCGCTCCACATCCACGCGGAAATGCACGCCCAGACGGTCGCCGATCTCCTTGGCCTCCAGCATCATCGACTTGGCGACGGCGCGGGTCTCCGGATCGGAGCAGATGACGTCCAGCGTGGCGTGGGTGAGCGCGCTGATCGGGTTGAAGCAGAGGTTGCCCCACAGCTTCAGCCAGATCTCGTCGCGGATGCGGTCGAGCACCGGGGCGCGCAGGCCGCCGGCCTCCATGGCCGCGCTGAGCTTCTTCACGCGGTCGGACTGGCTGCCGTCCGGCTCGCCCAGCGAGAACTTGTCGCCGTAGATGTGCTGAATGACACCGGGTTCGACGACTTCGGTGGCGGGGTAGACGACGCAGCCGATGGCGCGCTCCGGGCTCAGGCCGTTCCACTGGATGCCGCCCGGATCGACGGTGTCGAGCACGCGGCCTTCGAACTCGCCGCCATTCTTATAGAAGTACCAGTAGGGGATGCCGTTGACCGCGGTGACCACGGCGGTGTCCTTGCCGAGCAGCGGCTGGATGGCATCGACGACGCTGGGAACGGAGTGGGCCTTCAGACCGATGATGACGTAGTCCTGCGGGCCGAGTTCCGCCGCGTTGTCGGTGCAGCGGGGGTGGACGACCGTTTCTTCCTCTCCGACGATCAGCTTCACCCCGTTCTCACGCATGGCCGTGAGGTGGGCGCCGCGCGCCACGAGGCTGACATCCGCGCCGGCCTGGTGGAGACGCACACCCAGATACCCGCCGATGGCCCCGGACCCAAAGATGCAGATCTTCATAACCCGTTTCCTCTCCCCCAATTATCGGCCACGCGCTGCGCAGCCTTTGCAGTAACCCCAATCAATCAGCACACCGAACAAATACAGAGTTTGGTATACCAGATACCAGATGTCAACTGGCAAAATAGACCCTGTCGAGGGAGGGGCATGATCCGGAATCGGGCGAGAATCCTGGGTTTTCCAACGAAAGTTCGAGCATGGAAAACCGGACGCCCGGCCCGTCCGGACGCCCGGTTCGCGGGTCCATCCGGTGTGCGGGATCAGGTGTGCGGGATCAGGTGAGCGGAAGGACGAGTTGGAACGCCTTAACCGTCATGCGCTTGCGGTGATAGAAGCGGTGTGCGTCGCCGCGTTGGACGCCGGAGATGATTTCCATCTGAGCGCAGCCCTTTTCGCGGGCCTGGGCGGCCAGCCAATCGAACAGTTTGTCGCCCAGACCGAAGGAGCGGTGCTTCGGCGAGGTGACGAGGTCCTCAACATACATATAGCGGCCGCGCGACAGCGTCTCGTGAACGCGGAAGCCGCCGCAGCCGGCCACTTCGCCGTCGATGCGCAGGAGGGCCATGTTGTAGCCGTCCTCCATCTGGCGGCGGATCTGGGCGGCGTAGGCGTCGGGGTCGGTCATGTGGGTGCGCAGTTCCTTCACCACCGCGTAGCTGTCGGCGATGTCGGCGTCGGTCCTCGCCAGAGTGATCTCGATGGTGGGCTGGCCCGAAGCGTTCTGAGCAGCGTTCTGTTCGGCGATCCGCTGGTCCATCGTGCGTAACTCCCGTTTTTTTGTGTGTTCGAGGGACTCTGTTCGTCTCTCTGGTATTTGGTATACCAGATAATCCGTGCGGGAAGCAACTGCTCGCATGATGCACCCGCACGAAGACCTTCGAAAAGACCTCCCAATTGATGAGGGAGCTACGCCATGGCAGCCCGATCAGCCACGCATCAAGGCTTGAAGGTGGGCCGCGCAGCCTTCCGCCAAGCCGATGGCGTCGTAGCCACCCTCCAGCACCGTCACGACGCGACCGCCGCACAACCGGTCCGCCGCCTCCACCAGCTTGCGGGTCGCCCATTCGAAGTCCGGGCCGGTGAAGTTCAGCGACGCCAGCGGGTCGCGGGCGTGGGCATCGAATCCGGCGGAGATCAGGATCAACTCCGGCTGAAACTCCTCCAGCGCGGGGAGGATGCGCCGCTCCATGGCCTGACGGAACTCCACCGTCCCGGAGTGGGGCGGCAGCGGCGCGTTGACGATGTTGTCGGCGACCCCGGTCTCGCTCATCGAGCCGGTGCCGGGATAGAGCGGCGACTGGTGGGTCGAGGCGAAGAACAGGTCGGCGTCGTCCCAGAACATCGCCTGGGTGCCGTTGCCGTGGTGCACGTCGTAGTCGACCACGGCCACACGGGTCAGGCCGCGCCGCTTGCGGGCGTGCTCGGCACCGACCGCCACATTGTTGAAGACGCAGAAGCCCATGGCGCGGGCGGGCTCCGCGTGGTGACCGCAGGGACGGACGGCGCAGAAGGCATTCGTCGCCGTCCCGTCCAGCACGGCGTCCACTGCCGCGCAGACCGCGCCGGCGGCCCGCAGGATCGCCGAGCGCGAGGTGGGGGACAGCACGGTGTCGGCGTCCAGCCGGACATGGCCGCTGTCCGGGACCGCGTTCAGCACAGCGTCCACATAGGCCGGGTCGTGCACCCAGCGCAGCTGCTCGACCTCCGCTTCCGGGGCCTCGAAGCGCTGCAGATCGCGGAACTCGTCGCGGTCCAGAACCTCCCACACCACGGCGATTCGCTCCGGACGCTCCGGGTGCCCCGGGCCGGTATCGTGCGCCAGGAAGTCCGGGTGGGTGAAAATGGCGGTGGTCATCGAGTCCTCTCCTCCCCTGTATCGACGATTTGAAGCTGGTCGATCGCACGACGGCGCCGAAGCGGCATGCCGTCCCGAGTCGACGCGCCCTCACCTCATATGTATACCATATACCAAGTCGCACCAAATCGCTTTGCTAACGAACCGTCAGCGCCACCACCTTCCAGGCGTCAGAGCCCCTGGCCGGACAACGGCCGCCAACGCTGCCGAAGGTGGTAGACCGGCCCTGCATGCCAAGTCTGTTTGTTACGCTGACAAACAGCTTGCGCCGAAAACTGTATCTGGCATACCATATCTCTAATGCCAAAAACGCTCATTCCGGGAGCTTAAGCCGCCCACACCAAGCGGCCGGTTCCACGGGCAAGCCAAGACGATGGAGTCACCCCGGCACACCACGGGGAAGCCTCCAGTCAAAAAACAAAAACAACCCGACTCAAAAAAGCAAAAGACCGCTTCGCAAAGAGATCGCTTCTAGGAGGAGAGAAATGCACCAAGCCCTCACGGAGGCCCCGAAGGGGCCCCTCGGTGGCCGCTGGTTCCAGCTCGTCATCGGCGTCATCTGCATGTCGATGATCGCGAACCTGCAGTATGGCTGGACTCTGTTCGTCGAGCCCATCGATCAGAAGCATGGCTGGGGCCGTGCGGCCATCCAGGTGGCCTTCACCATCTTCGTCGTCATGGAAACCTGGCTGGTTCCCGTCGAAGGCTGGTTCGTCGACAAGTTCGGCCCGCGCATCGTCGTCCTGATCGGCGGCGTGCTCTGCGCCGTGGCCTGGGCGGTCAACTCGGTGGCCGACTCGCTCGCCATGCTCTATCTCGGCGCGGCGCTGGGCGGCATCGGTGCCGGCGGCGTCTATGGCACCTGCGTGGGCAACGCGCTGAAGTGGTTCCCCGACCGCCGCGGCCTCGCCGCCGGCCTGACCGCTGCCGGTTTCGGCGCCGGCTCGGCCCTCACGGTCGTGCCGATCGCCAACATGATCCACTCCTCGGGCTATCAAGCCACCTTCCTGACCTTCGGCATCGGCCAGGGCGCGGTGATCCTCGCGCTGGCGTGGTTCCTGGCGGCGCCGAAGAAGGGGCAGGTTCCGGAGGTCTCCCGCTCGTCGGTGTCGCAGACCCGCGAGAGCTACACCCCGGTCCAGATGCTGAAGACCCCGGTCTTCTGGGTCATGTACGCCATGTTCGTGATGGTGGCGGCGGGCGGCCTGATGGCGACCGCGCAGCTCGGCCCGATCGCCAAGGACTTCCACCTGGACGGCGTTCCCGTCAGCATCATGGGCCTGACCCTGCCGGCGCTGACCTTCGCCCTGTCGATCGACCGCGTCCTGAACGGCGTCACCCGCCCCTTCTTCGGCTGGGTGTCGGACCACATCGGCCGCGAGAACACGATGTTCATCGCCTTCGCCCTGGAGTGCGTCGGCATCCTGGCGCTGAACCAGTGGGGCCACAACCCCGTTGCCTTCGTGATCCTGACGGGTCTGGTGTTCTTCGCCTGGGGTGAGATCTACAGCCTGTTCCCGGCGCTGTGCGGCGACTCCTTCGGCTCGAAGTTCGCCACCACCAACGCCGGCCTGCTGTACACTGCCAAGGGCACCGCGTCGCTGGTCGTTCCCTTTGCCAACGTGGCGGTCGCCTCGACCGGCAGCTGGCAGGCGGTGTTCTTCTTCGCCGCAGCGGTGAACGGCATCGCCGCCCTGCTGGCGATCTTCGTCCTGAAGCCGATGCGCGCCCGCCAGATCACCGAGAGCCTGCCGGCCTCGAAGCTGGCGGCGGAGCCGGCCCAGTAAGGCACCGGCCGCACCATCAGCACCCGAACGCAATCGGGCCGGGAAATTTCCCGGCCCGATTTGCTTTTGAGGAAAAGATTCTTGGGAAAAAAGATCAGAGCCCGCGCGGGAACGACGCCCAGGACGGGCCGCCCTCGATCTCCTCCTGCGCCTTGCGCGCCTTCTTCACCCGGCGGAGATGCCGGGGCGACCAGGGATCGCGGACCGGCATGCCGGCGGTGGCGACCTCGGCGGTCAGAATCCGCGCCACGACGATGGCGAAGCCCGACAGCAGCATGGACAGAAGAACGATGGCGAGCATGCTTCGATTCCCGGATGAGCCACACGCGGACTCAAGGCACGCCTGATTCCGCAATGCAGCATACATAGGCCGTTCGGCCAGAGAAATCGAGTCCGCCACCGCAAGCGCGGCGCTTCGCCGCGCTACAGCATCTCCAGCGGGCGCGGCTCGCGGGGCGGTGGGAAGGCCCGGTCGAGGTCCGCGAGGTCCTGCTCGTCGAGCCGCAGATCGGCGGCGGCCCGGTTGTCGCGGACATGGGCGGGGTCCGACGCCTTGGGAATGGCGATCACCCCATCCTGGCGCAGCAGCCACGCCAACCCCACCTGGGCCGGGGTCGCGCCGTGTCGGTCGGCGACGCGGTGAAGCTCCGGATGGCGCAGCATCCGCCCCTGCTCGATCGGCGAATAGGCCATGATCGGAATGCCCCGCCCGCGGCACCAGGGCTGCAGGTCGTACTCGATGCCGCGGCGGGTCAGGTTGTAGAGGAGCTGGTTGGTCTGCACCCCCTCCCCGCCCGGCGTGCCGACCAAGTCCTCCATGTCCTGGAGATCCAGGTTGCTGACGCCCCACTGGCCGATCTTGCCGTCGCGCATCAGCGTTTCGAAGGCCGCGATCGTCTCGGAGAAGTCGTGGCTGCCGCGCCAGTGCAGAAGATAGAGGTCGATGCGGTCGGTGCGCAGGCGCTTCAGGCTGCGTTCGCAGGCCGCGACGGTGCCGCGGCGGCTGGCGTTCATCGGCAGCACCTTGCTGACCAGGAACACCTCGTCACGGCGCCCGGCGATGGCCTCGCCGACCACCTCCTCCGCCCCGCCGTCGGCGTACATCTCCGCCGTGTCGATCAGCGTCATGCCGAGGTCGAGGCCGAGGCGGAGCGCCGCCACCTCCCGCGCGCGGTCGCGGCCGTCCTCGCCCATGTACCAGGTACCCTGGCCGAGCACCGGAACGGCGGTTCCCGAAGGAAGGCGTGTCGTCGGAATGGTCATGGATGTCTCCCGTTCCCTTGGCCCCGTCAAAGGGCGTGAGGAACGTTAGTCCACGGAATCGCCCCTGGAAACCGCCCCTTGGCGCTATTTCGGTGGGTGGGAGAAGCCAGCGACCACGTCACGGCGAACGGGTCGCCTGCCAGACCGGCGAAGGCGCCGGACAAATGACGCCTGAAACGACAAAAGCTCGGCCGCGGGCTGAGCTTTCGAAACCGGTGCCAGCCTGTGAGAAGGTGGCGTCCCCAAGGGGATTCGAACCCCTGTCGCCGCCGTGAAAGGGCGGTGTCCTAGGCCTCTAGACGATGGGGACGTCGTTGGCGTGGCGGGATTACTAATGGGATGGCGGGCCGAGCGCAAGCGTTTTTTCCAACTCCTTTCCACCCCGTTCGCGCATGCCCCCATGCACCGTCTCCACACCGAATTTGTTTGCATTCACATGGTTTTGGAGGGTGCTGCGTCGTCGATCAGGAGCTGGACTCCCTCCGCCCCGTTCCAGCGGTCGATTCTCAGGACACCGGCGATATGGAAGGGCGATCCGCGGCCCATCAGCAGGGCTTTTCCCATCTCGCTGTCCAGGGCGCGGAAGGCGATGGCCTTCAGCCGGGCACCGTCGCCGCCCTGCAGGATGCAGCGCACATGATTCGCCCCGACCACGTCCGCCCGCACCACGCGGGCGTCGGTGACGGCGAAGCGCGGCTCCGCGTTGCCGGTGCCGAAGGGGCCGAGCTGGTTCAACCGGTCCACCAATGCGGCGTTCGCAGCCCCCACCGACAGCGCGCCGTCCAGCTCCAGCGTCGGCACCAGAGGGGCCGCGGCGACCTCTTCGGCGACGCGGCCGGTCAGGAAGGCCTGCAGGTCGGCCAGCTTGTCGCCCGCCACGGTGAAGCCCGCCGCCATGCGGTGCCCGCCGCCGGCCATCAGCAGCCCTTCCTGCCGCGCCGCGATCACCGCCGCCCCGAGATCGACCCCGCGCACCGAACGGCCCGAGGCCTTGCCGATCACCGTGCCGTCCGCCCCCTCCTCCAGCGCGATGACGCAGGCGGGGCGGCTGTAGCGCTCCTTCAGGCGGCTCGCGACGATGCCGATCACGCCGGGGTGCCAGCCCTCCCCCGCCACGAAGACCAGCTCGGCCAGTTCCTCGGCGTGCTCCTCCAGCCGGGCCATGGCGTCGGCCAGCACGCCCTGCTCCACCGCGCGGCGCTCGGCGTTGTGGGCTTCCAGCTTCTGGGCCAGTTCCATGGCCTCCATCGGGTCGTCGGTGGAGAGCAGCCGCGCCCCAAGATCCGAGGCGCCGACCCGCCCGCCCGCGTTGACCCGCGGGCCGAGCACGAAGCCGGCGTGGTAGGCGTCCGGCTTCTCCTTCACCCCGGCGACGTCGGACAGGGCGGACAGGCCGGGGTTGGCGCGCCGCGCCATCACCTTCAGCCCCTGCGCCACCAGCGCCCGGTTCAGCCCGGTCAGCGGCACCACGTCGCACACCGTGCCCAGCGCCACGAGGTCCAGCCACTCCATGAGGTTCGGCTCGTTGCGGCCCGCGTAGAATCCGGCGCCGCGCAGCGCGCGGTTCACCGCCACCACGGCCAGGAAGGTCACCCCCGCCGCGCACAGCGTGCGATAGGCGCCGTCCTCGTCCAGCCGGTTCGGGTTGACCAGGGCGACGGCGGGCGGCAGGCGCGGTTCCGCCGCGTGATGGTCGAGGACCACCACCTCCAGCCCGGCCTCCGCCGCCGCCTCCAGCGCCGCGAAGGCGGAGATTCCGCAGTCCACCGTCACCACCAGCCGCACGCCCTCGGCCTTCAGCCGCAGCAGCGCCGGGCCGTTGGGGCCGTAGCCTTCCTTTAGGCGGTCGGGCACATAGATCCGCAGGTCGGCCCCCACCGCCCGGAAGAAGCGCCGCAGCAGCGCGGAGGAGGTGGCGCCGTCCACGTCGTAGTCGCCGAAGACGGCCACTGGCTCGCCGTCCATGACGGCGCGGGCGATGCGCTCCGCCGCTATGTCCATGTCCTTGAAACGGGAGGGATCGGGAAGCAGCGCCTTCAGCGTCGGATTCAGGAAGCCGTCGCACGCCTCCTCGGTCACCCCGCGGGCGGCGAGCACCCGCCCGACGATCTCCGGCAGACCCCGCCCCTGCGCCAGCCCCCAGGCCAGCCGCTCGTCGTAGGGCCGCGCCTGCCAGCGCTTGCCGGACAGGGAATGGGCGACGTTCAAGAAGGGAGGAACGGTGTCGGTCATGCTGCCCAGAATGCCACGGATCGGGAAGGCCGAAGCCATAGCAGATGGGGGACAAGCGGGCCAGCGGATGGGGCTCCCTGGTTGGCCCGTCGTCGCCGCGCCTGTACGCAAAGGTGGCAGGCGGCCTTGCCGCACCGCAACTTGAGGCAGGTCATTGCGGGTGGAGAGGCGTCCTGCTCCACTGCGGTCATCACCACGCGGAGGAGGGAATCATGATCACCACCGCGATCTTTCCGGCCCGCTACGTCCAGGGCAACGGCGCCCTCGACAGTCTGGGCGAGGATCTGACCCGGCTGGGCAAGACAGTTATGGCCGTCACCGACGGCTTCGTCCTGAAGACGCTGAAGGGTCGGCTGATCGACGCCGCCGCCGGGCGCGTCGAACTGGACATCCAGGAATTCCGCGGCGAGTGCTCCGACGAGGAGATCGAGCGGCTGACCGCCCTCGCCCGCGACATGGGGGCGGACGTCGTGGCTGGCATCGGCGGCGGCAAGGCGCTCGACACCGCCAAGGCGGTCGCCCACGCGCTGGACGCGCGCACCGCCATCGTCCCGACGCTCGCCTCCACCGACGCGCCGTGCAGCGCGCTGTCGGTGATCTACACGCCGGAGGGGGCGTTCAAGCGCTACCTCGTGCTGCCGCGCAACCCCGACCTCGTGCTGGTCGACACTGGTGTGGTGGCGAGCGCCCCGGTGCGCTTCCTCGTCTCCGGCATGGGCGACGCCCTGTCCACATGGTTCGAGGCGGAGGATTGCCGCATCAAGCGCGGCGGCAACATGACCGGGCGCGTCGGCCCGATGACCGCCTTCGCGCTGGCCCGGCTGTGCTACGACACGCTGCTGGAGTATGGCGTGCTCGCCAAGTCGGCCTGCGAGCAAGGCGTGGTCACCCCGGCGCTGGAGCGCATCGTGGAGGCCAACACGCTGCTCAGCGGGCTGGGCTTCGAGAGCGGCGGGCTGGCGGCGGCGCACGCCGTCCACAACGGCCTGACCGCGCTGGAGGAAACGCACCATTACTGGCACGGCGAGAAGGTCGCCTTCGGCACGCTGACGCTGCTGATCCTGACCGACCGGCCGCCGGCGGTGCTGGACGAGGTCTACGGCTTCTGCAAGGCGGTCGGGCTGCCGACGACGCTGGCCGAGATCGGCCTTGCCGGCGTGTCGGACGAGCGGCTCCTGCTGGCGGCGGAGCGGGCCTGCGCCGAGGGCGAGACCATCCACAACGAGCCGCACGAGATCACCCCGCAGCGCGTCCTGGCCGCCATGAAGGCCGCCGACGCCGAGGGACGGCGGCGGAAGGGTTAAAAGCCCTCGCCCCCCCCTGGGGAGAGGGTTGGGTGAGGGGGCGCCCGGAGGGCGTCCACGCACTGCGATGAGCCTGCGTTTCCGGCCTTCGGCCGCCCCCTCATCCTGACCTTCTCCCCGGAGGGGAGAAGGAACAGGGGAAAGCAGCCTTACGCCATGCTGGGCTTGCGCTGCAGGTTGTGGTGCGCCTCGACGTAGCGCACGGTGCCCGACTTGGAACGCATGATCACCGAGTGGGTGGTGGCACCGCCGGGGAAACGGCGGACGCCGCGCAGCATGGCGCCGTCGGTCACGCCGGTCGCGGCGAACATGACGTTGCCGCTGGCCAGCTCGGTCAGGCTATACTTCTTGTTCAGGTCCTTGACGCCCCAGCGGGCGGCGCGGGCCTTCTCATCGTCGTTGCGGAACAGCAGACGGCCCTGGAACTGGCCGCCGATGCAGCGCAGCGCCGCCGCGGCCAGAACGCCTTCCGGCGCGCCGCCGGAGCCGACATACATGTCGACGCCGGTGCCGGCCTGGCTGGTGGCGATCACGCCCGACACGTCGCCGTCGTTGATCAGCATGATGCGCGCACCGGCCTCGCGGACGCGGGCGATCAGCTCGGCGTGGCGCGGCCGGTTCAGGATGCAGACCAGCAGTTCCTGCACCTCGGTGCCCTTGGCCTTGGCCAGCGCCTTGAGGTTGTTGGCCGGGGTCTCGTCGAGATCGACCACGCCTTCCGGCAGGCCGGAGCCGACGGCGATCTTGTCCATGTAGACGTCGGGGGCGTTCAGGAAGCCGCCCTCGTCCGCCATGGCGATGACGGCCAGCGAGTTCGGACCGCCGGTGGCGCAGATGGTGGTGCCTTCCAGCGGGTCGAGCGCGATGTCCACCTTCGGCCCGCGGCCGATGCCGGCGCCGACCTTCTCGCCAATGTAAAGCATGGGCGCCTCGTCGCGCTCGCCCTCGCCGATCACGACGGTGCCGTCGATGTAGAGGGTGTTGAGCGCCTGGCGCATGGCGTCGACCGCGGCCTGGTCGGCAAGCTTCTCGTCACCGCGGCCCATCAGCAGCGACGCGGACAGCGCGGCGGCCTCGGTGACGCGGACGGCTTCCAGAGCCAGGTTCCGGTCCATACCGGACAGGTCGACATGAACGGACATGGTTGTTCTCCCCCGAATCGATGCTCGGTTCTTCTATGGTTCGGTCAAAACTGTTCGATGCGGATCATGCGCGGCGGCTCGACCACCGACTCCTTGGCGGCGATGGTCGCAAGCGCGCGCTGCATGGCCGCCTCGTCGGTGTCGTGGGTGGTCAGGACCACCGGCACCGCTTCGCCGGGGGCGCGCCCGCGCTGCAGGAACTGCTCCATGGAGACGTTCTGGTCGCGCATGGCCGCCGCAACATCCGCTATCACGCCGGGACGGTCCACGACCATCAGGCGTACGTAGTACGACCCCCGGCGCGCCTCCATCGGCGACGGCTGCGCCTCGGAAAGCTGGGCCGCCGGCACGCCGAAGGTTGGGGTGGAGCGCCCGCGGGCGATGTCGATCAGGTCGGCGACCACGGCCGAGGCCGTCGGCCCCTCGCCGGCGCCGCGGCCGACGAACAGCACGCGGTCCACGAAGTCGCCTTGGGCGATCACGGCGTTGAACACGCCGTCCACCGCCGCGATGGGCGCCGCCTTCGGCACCATGCAGGGGTGCACGCGCTGCTCGATGCCGCGGTCGGTGCGCCGGGCGATGCCCAGCAGCTTGATCCGGTAGCCGAGCGCGTCGGCGTAGTCGAAGTCCACCGCCGAGACGTGGCGGATGCCCTCGACATGGACGCTCTTGAAGTCCACCGGCGTGCCGAAGGCCACCGAGGTCAGGATCGCCAGCTTGTGCGCCGCGTCCACGCCGTCGATGTCGAAGCTCGGGTCGGCTTCCGCGTAGCCCAGCTTCTGCGCGTCGGCCAGCACGTCCGCGAAATCGCGGCCGGTGGTGCGCATCTCGGTCAGGATGTAGTTGCAGGTGCCGTTGAGGATGCCGTGCACCTCCGACACCCGGTTGCCCGCCAGCCCTTCGCGCAGCCCCTTGATGATCGGGATGCCGCCGGCCACCGCCGCCTCGAAGCCGATGGCGAGGCCGGCGGCCTCCGCCTTGGCCGCGAGCGCGGTGCCGTGGTGGGCGAGCAGCGCCTTGTTGGCGGTGACGACGTGGCGCCCCCGCTCCAGCGCCAGCTCGACGGTCTCCTTCGCCGGCCCCTCGGACCCGCCGATCAGCTCGACCACCACATCCACGCCGGGATGGGCGGCGAGCGCCACCGGATCGTCGTACCATTCGGCCGTCGACAGGTCGACGCCGCGGTCCTTGCCGCGCGAGCGGGCGCTGACCGCGACCACCTCGATGCGGCGGCCGCAGCGCTGCTCGATCAGGTCGGCCTGCCGCTCCAGCAGCTTCAGAACGCCCGCGCCGACCGTGCCCAGGCCCGCGACGGCGATTTTCAGGGGGCCTGTTTTGTGGGAGTCGGACATCAGACTTTCGCTTTCTCCGGGTCGAGGAGAGCGGCGCGCGCCGCCGGGTCCTTGCTCGCCGCCGCACCGGCGGCGTTGGAGCGGAAGAACTCCTTGATGTTGCGGGTCGCCTGACGGATGCGGTGGACGTTCTCCACCAGCGCCAGACGGACATGGCCGTCGCCGTACTCGCCGAAGCCGATGCCCGGCGCCACTGCCACCTTGGCCTCCTGCAGCAGCAGCTTGGAGAATTCCAGCGAACCGAGATGGGCGAAGGGTTCCGGGATCGGCGCCCAGGCGAACATCGAGGCCGAGGGGCTCGGCACCGTCCAGCCGGCGGCGGCCAGACCCTCGATCATCACGTCGCGGCGCTGGCGGTACATGGTGCGCACCTGCTCCACGCACTCCTGCGGGCCGTTCAGCGCGGCGGTCGCGGCGACCTGGATCGGCGTGAAGGCGCCGTAGTCCAGGTACGACTTGATGCGGGCCAACGCGGTGATCAGCTTCTTGTTGCCGGTGGCGAAGCCGATGCGCCAGCCGGCCATCGAGTAGGTCTTCGACATCGAGGTGAACTCGACGGCCACCTCGCGCGCCTCCGGGATCTCCAGGATCGAGGGCGGCGGGTCACCGTCGAAGAAGACCTCGGCGTAGGCCAGATCCGACAGGATGTAGATGCCGTGCTTGCGGCAGAACTCGACGATCGGGCGGTAGAAGTCGAGGCCGACCACCTCCGCCGTCGGGTTGGACGGGTAGTTCAGCACCAGCGCCAGCGGCTTCGGCACGCTGTGGCGCACGGCGCGCTCCAGCATGTTCATGAAGCTGTCGATGTCGGTGGAGGTGCCGTTGGCCTGCCCCACCGGCAGATGGCGCACCGAGGCGCCGGCCAGGATGAAGCCGAAGGGATGGATCGGGTAGCTGGGGTTCGGCACCAGGATGATGTCGCCGGGGCTGGTGATCGCCTGGGCGAGGTTGGCCAGCCCTTCCTTCGACCCGATGGTGACGATGCACTCCGACTCCGGATCGACGTCCACGTTGAAGCGGCGCTTGTAATAAGCCGCGTGCGCCTTGCGCAGGCCGGGGATGCCGCGGGAGTTCGAGTAGCGGTGCGTCTTGGGATCGCGCACGGCCTCGATCAGCTTGTCGACGATGTGCTGGGGCGTCGGCTGGTCCGGGTTGCCCATGCCGAGGTCGATGATGTCCTCGCCGGCAGCTCGGGCTCGCGCCTTCATGGCGTTCACTTCGGCGAAGACGTAGGGCGGAAGCCGCTTGATCCGGTGGAATTCTGAATCGCTCATGGACGCTCCGAAGCCTTGTCCGGCCACGCCACGAACCCATATTTGCGGACCGGGACCACTTATCTACCGCCCCGCATCTTCAGAAGCGAGGTAAAATTCGCGTCCGGCCGCATTCCTGCGCTGCCCGAGGCATCCCGGACGCCGAAGCCTGTCTTCAGCCTCCCTTGCGGCCGGATGTCCGACGCTGGTGCAGCGCTTCCTCGATTTCCTCGCCGCCGGCACCGACCAGGGCGACGGGGTCCACGGCGACCTCCAGATCCTCGGGCTTAGCCGGCTTCGCCGGATGGGAGCGCCGGGGCGCCGTCACGCGCAGCAGCGCGTAGGACAGCAGCGCCAGCAGGGCGAAGCCCGGCATGATGGCCGTCGTCGCCGTGTAGGGATCGGCGAACAGCGCGGCCACCGCCGTGCCGGCCAGCCCGCCGCCGATCTGCATGAAACCGATCAGCGCCGAGGCCGCCCCGGCCATGCGGGGAAACCCGGCCAGCGCGTCGCTGGTGGCGCCGGGCATGACCAGGGCAATGCCGAAGGCCCAGACGGCGGTCGGCCCCATCACGCTCGCCACGGTCGGTTCGCCGGTCAGGGGCGCCAGGGCGAAGCCGAGCCCGCCCACGGCCACGCAGGCCAGCCCGTAGGGGATCAGCCGCATCGCGTCCACCCGGCGCAGCAGCCGCCCGGCCAGGGTCGCCCCCAGAGTGTAGGAACCGGTCTGCAGCAGCATGGCGAAGCCGAAGACGGTCGGGCTCAGCCCCACCCGCTCGATCATCACGAAGGGCAGCAGCGCCGCCATGGTGTAGAGGCCGCCCAGCGTCAGGCCCAGAACCAGCCCCGCCCGCATGAAGCGCCGGTCGGTCAGCAGGGTCCGATAGTTGCGGATCACCGGGCCGGGCCGCGCCGCCGAGCGGTCGCGCGTCCGGTTGGTCTCCGCCGTGCCCAGCGCGAAGACCGTCAGCACGGCGAGGCCGTAGAGCGTCATCACCATGAAGATGGCGTGCCAGCCCACCGTGCCCAGGATCACCCCGCCCAGCGTCGGCGCCACCGCCGGCACCACGGCCAGCATCAACCCGATCAGATTCAGGATGCGCGCCGACCGCTGGCCGGTGAACTGGTCGCGCACGATGGCCCGGGAAATGGCGATGCCCGCCGCCGCCCCGATGCCCTGCAGGGCCCGCCCGACGAGCAGCCATTCGATGCTGCCCGACAGGGCCGCCACCACGCTGCCCAGGACGTAGGTGACGAAGAAGGCCAGAGCGACCGGCCGCCGCCCGTAGGCGTCGGACAGCGGCCCGCAGGCGAGCTGGGAAAAGGCGAAGCCGAAGAAATAGACGGTGAGCGTCAGCTTCAGCGCCGCCGGTGTGGTCTGGAACGCCTCCACCAGCATCGGCAGGGCCGGCGTGTAAAGCGCGAGGCTGAGCGGCCCCAGCGTGACGATCAGCGTCCCGATGACGGCGGTCCGCGTCTCCGTCATGGCGGGCGCGTCGGTTTGCGCGGAGGCGCGGCTCATTGGCCGGCCCCGCCGCGGTCGTCCGCGATCATCCGATTGCGCAGGCGGTCCAGCATGTCCTTGAGCAGGACGATCTCCTCCGCCGAAAGATCGGCCATGGCCGACTCGCGCTCGGTACGGAAGGCCTCCAGGACTTGGAGCGCCAGCGGCTCGGCCTGCGGGGTCGGCTGAACGATCTTGGCGCGGCGGTCCGCCGGGTCCGGCTCTCGGACCACCAGCCCGCGCGCCTCCAGCCGGTCGAGGAAGCCGACCAGGGTCATCGGCTCCACCCACATGTGGGTCGCCAACACCGACTGGCGCGAGCCGGGGTGGCGGCAGACATAAACCAGCGCCCGCGCCTCCCCCGCCGTGAGGCCGAGCCGCGCGTCGTCCAGGGCACGGTCGAACCGCGCGCGCAGAAGCCGCGCGCAGTCGATCAGGATCATTCCGAAGGGGGATTCATCAAGCATCCCTTATTGTAAGGGCGCCTTATGATTTCCAGCAACCGCGGACGGCGCAGGGCGGTCATGCCGCGGTGCCATGGCCGCGCGGCGCCGATTTGCACGGCATCGATCCGCCCAACGTGAATTTCGACCGAGCTGAAGCGAAGCCGACGCGCCAAATAGTCGCAGCATGAAAATCTGTTGCGGACCCGCCGCTGCAAGACGTAGTTTTTTCGCCTTGGCAGCAGCAATGGGTGCTCCGTGGTCCGCGCCACCGCCATCGGAACTGCGCATCGACCGGACGAAAACCGGTGCGTCCCTTTCCTTCAAAGGAACGCCATCAGAGGCCGAAGGACGCTCCGCATAGGTATACTTACGGATTACTGGCAGCGTCAGCCTTTTGCTACACCCCTGCCCTCAATTGGGTTTCCCGGAGGCGGGCTTCCCGGCGCTTGGCTGTCCAGGCGTGATGTCCGGCGGCGGGGGAGCGTCCATGGGGGTCGGCAGCATGTTCCTGGCGGCCTCGCGGTCCTGGGCCAGACGGTCCAGGTCCTCCTGGCGCTGCGCTTCGGTCCGCAGGTCGGTCGGGCGCGGCGGAACGGTGCCGAGATTGGGGTATTCCCGGTTCTCGCCGGACATGCCGCGCACCGGCGACTCCTGGCTGGGCACGTCGCGGCCGGTCACGGCGCCGAGCAGCCCGGTGTCGAGCACGCGGTCGCTGCAGGCGGAGAGCCCCAAGACAACCAGGACGGACAACGCTGGGCTCAACCGGCCCGCCTTCGCCACCACGCCGCGTCGGATACCCGTTTCCATTCTGCGAACCCCACATCCGAACCCATCCGGCCGCTTGAACGGTGGTGGGCGAAATGAAATCTTCATACGAGAGGTGTATGACGGACCCCGGCTCGAACGGACATGGCATAAGCTGTCCGGGATGCCAGGACCGGAACGCACTCCGACCGAACAGACTTCCGGCAGGCACTGTATAAACCGCACAACGTCCCTCCTGAAGCCTAAACTCGCCTAAAGAAGAAGGACCGCACCAATGGCCGAAAACCAGGCCCCTGACGTCAAGCTTCCCGACCCGGTGGAGATGTCGCGGGCGATGACCCGCATCGCCGAGCAGAGCCAGCGGCTGGTCACCGACTTCCTGTCCCGTCAGGCCTCGGACGGCGTCGGCGCGAAGAACCCCGACCCGATGGGCGTCGGCCATGCGTTCCTGGAAATGACCACGCGCATGATGGCCGACCCGGCCAAGCTGATGAAGGCGCAGATGACGCTGTGGCAGGACTACCTGACCCTGTGGCAGCGCACCACCCAGCGCTTCTTCGGCCAGGAGGCCCAGCCGGTCATCGCCCCGGCGAAGGACGACCGCCGCTTCAAGGATTCGGCCTGGGACGAGAACACCCTCTTCGACTTCATCAAGCAGTCCTACCTGCTGTCGGCCCGGTGGATGCAGTCGACGGTCAGCGAGGTCGATGGGCTGGACGACCACACGGCCAAGAAGGTCGACTTCTACACCCGCCAGTTCGTCGACGCGATGGCGCCCTCCAACTTCGTCATGACGAACCCGGAGGTGCTGCGCACGACCATCGAGACGGGCGGCGAGAACCTCGTCAAGGGCCTTGAGCACCTGCTGAAGGACCTGGAGCGCGGCAAGGGCGAGCTGCGCATCTCCATGACCGACTACGACGCCTTCCAGGTCGGCAAGAACATCGCCGTGACCCCGGGCAAGGTCGTCTTCCAGACCGATCTGATGCAGCTCATCCAGTACACCCCGACCACCCCGGAGGTGAACAAGCGGCCGCTGATGATCGTGCCGCCCTGGATCAACAAGTACTACATCCTCGATCTGCGCGAGAAGAACAGCTTCATCAAGTGGGCGGTGGACCAGGGCCACAGCGTCTTCGTCCTGTCCTGGGTGAACCCGGACGAGAAGCTGGCCCAGAAGGGCTTCGAAGACTACATGTTCGAAGGCGTTCTGGCCGCTCTCGACGCCATCGAGAAGGTGACCGGCGAGAAGGACGTGAACGCCATCGGCTACTGCCTGGGCGGCACGCTGCTGGCCTCGACGCTGTCCTACATGGCCGCCAAGAAGGACGACCGCATCAAGTCGGCCACCTTCTTCACCACCATGCTGGACTTCACGGAAGCCGGCGAACTGTCGGTCTTCATCGACGAGGAGCAGCTCACCATGATCGAGAGCCAGATGGCCCAGCAGGGCTACCTGGACGGCTCGAAGATGGCGACCACCTTCAACATGCTGCGCGCCAACGACCTGATCTGGTCGTTCGTGGTGAACAACTACCTGCTCGGCAAGGACCCGTTCCCGTTCGACCTGCTCTACTGGAACAGCGATTCGACCCGCATGCCGGCGGCGATGCACAGCTTTTACCTGCGCAACATGTACCAGAAGAACCTTCTGGCGCAGCCGGGTGCGGTGTCGCTGGGCGGCGTGCCGATCGACCTGCGCAACGTGAAGACCCCGTCCTTCTTCCTGTCGGCCCGCGAGGACCACATCGCGCCGTGGAAGTCCACCTACATGGGCGCCCACCTCTTCTCCGGCCCGGTGAAGTTCGTGCTGGCGGCCTCGGGCCACATCGCCGGCGTGGTGAACCCGCCCGCCGCCGGCAAATACTGCTACTGGACCAACGCCAAGCTGCCGAAGGCCTCGGACGACTGGCTGGCCTCGTCGGAGCAGACCCCCGGCTCCTGGTGGCCGGAGTGGAACAACTGGGTCTCCACCTTCTCCGAAGGCAAAGTCCCGGCGCGCGATCCGGAAAAAGGCGGCCTGCCCGCTTTGGAGGACGCCCCCGGTTCCTACGCCAAGGTGCGCATCGTCTGATGTCCCAACTCCGGAGGGCGGTCCGCCGCCCTTCGGATGCCCGGAGCCGTCGGTACGGCGGACCACAAGAGATGACCCATAAGAAAAGGCCCCGGACGATTGTCCGGGGCCTTTTCCGTTATCCGGCGACTTCCTTCATCAGGCAAAAGCCCCGGACCAAGGTCCGGGGCTCGTGTCCCGAAAGGGAACCTACGCCTTACGACGACGGGGCGTTCGCACCGCGCGGCAGGATCTGCGCACGACGGTTGGACGGCTCGCGGACGTTCGGGCCGGTCTGCACCAGGAGCTGGCTCTCGCCCTTGCCCTCGGTGGTGATGGCGCCGGCGCCGATGCCCTTGGAGACGAGAGCCTGCTTCACCGCCTCGGCGCGACGCACCGACAGACGCTGGTTGTAGGCCGGCGAACCCGAGGTGTCGGTGTGGCCGACGACATGGACGCGGGCGTTGGCGCCCTTGCCGATGGCGGCGGCCGCGTCGCCGATCACGCGATCGGCGGCCGGGGTGACGTTGGCCTTATCCCAGTCGAAGAAGACCAGGTATTCGGTCTGGGCGCGGGCGGCCGGAGCCGGAGCAACCGCCGGAGCGGCGGCCGGCGGGCACTTGTAGCTGCCCTGGTGGGTGGCGTAGCCGCCATCCGCCGTGCGGACCGGGGTGTTGTTCCAGCCGATGACCGGGTTGCACCACTCGGCGGTGTCGGCGCTCTGGGCCTGAGCCCCGGCGGTCAGGCCGAAAGCGACGACGGCGGCCGGCACGACGGCCATGGTAGCGCGGAAGAAGCTGTTCATTTCTCCACTCCCTTAGAGACACACTCCCTACCGCTTGGTTCGCGGAGGACGAATCGCACAAACGATAGGACATATCGCGTGCATGTAACGTGACAAAACGCGAAACATGTGGGGTTTGTCCACGTTCAAACATACCCTCCGGAAGTCCTACACGTTTCGTTCCGGTGTCACTGTTGCTAGTATGCCACAGTGCTGCGAAGCACTAAAGAGGTATTAGCCCTCTCTGTAGATTTGGGCAAGCCGCACGTAGTTCCGGACGTTTACCGGGAAGAAGGAAAGGTCCTTTTCCGTTAGTGCACGCACAGGTCTCGCGGGACTTCCGGCCCAAAGTTGCCCCGCGGCAACACGCTTCCCAGGGGTCACCAGAGCCCCCGCAGCCACCATCGCCCCCGACTCGACGTGGGCGCCATCCATCACGCAAGCCTGCATGCCGATGAAGCAACCGTCCTCCAGCGTGCAGGCGTGCAGCAGGGCCATGTGGCCGATCGACACGTCGTCGCCGATGTAGGTCCCCTGCCCCGCCGACGCGACATGGACGACGGTGCCGTCCTGGATGTTGGTGCGGGCGCCGATGCGGATCTCGTTCACGTCACCACGGATGGTGCAGCCGAACCAGACGCTGCTGCCCGGCCCGATCTCGACGTCGCCGATGACCGAGGCGGTGGGAGCCACATAGACGCTCGGGTCGATCTTCGGATGAGTGCCCTGGAAGGGCAGGATCAGGCCGGACATCGCGGGGGTTCCTTCCTCGGTCACGGGAACAGCGGGGCCTGCTCCAGGCCGGTCGTCTCGCCCAAGCCGAACATGACGTTCATGTTCTGGATGGCCTGCCCGGAGGCGCCCTTCACCAGATTGTCGATGACCGACACGATGATGGCGCCGCGCGGGGTGCGGTCAGGGAAGACGCCGATCAACGCCTGGTTGGACGCGCGGACGTGGCGGGTCGCCGGGGCGATGCCCGCCGCCGTGACGTTCACGAAGGGCTCCGATTCGTAGCGCGCGGTCAGCGTGGCGCGCAGATCGTCGGCGGTGACCCCGTCGGCCATGCGGACGTAGATCGTCGCCATCATGCCGCGGTTCATCGGGACGAGGTGCGGCGTGAAGCTGACGGTCACCGGGCGCCCGGCGGCCAGCCGCAGCTCCTGCTCGATCTCCGGCATGTGGCGGTGGTGGCCGACGCCGTAGGCGTTGAAGCCCTCCGACACCTCGGTGAAGAGGTTCTGCTGCTTGGCGTCGCGCCCGGCGCCGGACACGCCCGACTTGGCGTCGATCACGATGCCGCCCGGCTCGATCATCTCGTCCATCAGCAGCGGCAGCAGCGGCAGCAGCGAGCAGGTGGGGTAGCAGCCGGGGTTGGCGACCACGCGCGCCTTGCGCACGCCCTGCCGGTTGAACTCGGTCAGCCCGTAGGCGACCTCCTTCTGAAGCTCCACGGCGCGGTGCTCATGCCCGTACCAGGTGGCGTATTCGGCGGGGTCGGACAGGCGGAAGTCGGCGGACAGGTCCACCACCTTGATGTGGCGCGGCAGGCCGGCGATGACCTCCTGCGTGGTGCCGTGCGGCAGGGCGCAGAAGACGGCGTCCAGCTTGTCCCAGGCGACCTCCTCGATCTTCACGAGGCCGGGCAGGTTGAACTGGCCCAGATGCGGGAACACCTCCGCCATCGGCTTCCCCGCCTGTCGCTCGGCCGTCAGCGCGCAGATCTCCACGCCGGGATGGCGCAGAAGCATGCGCACCAGCTCGGCGCCGGTGTAACCGGACGCGCCAAGAATGCCGACGCGGATGGGGGAAGTGCTGTTGGCCATGGACGCTGTTCCTTTTGACGCACGGGGATGGGCACGGAACGGTGGAGAGACGTGAAACAGAATTGAAACAAGAAAGGGGCGCCCCGTCGGGACGCCCCTCGCTTGTACAGCAGTAACGCGGGTCCGCGGTAGGCTTTAGCGCTTCGAGAACTGGAAGCTGCGGCGGGCCTTGGCCTTGCCGTACTTCTTACGCTCGACGACGCGGGCGTCGCGGGTCAGGAAACCGGCGGCCTTCAGCGGCGGACGGAGCGCCGGCTCGAAGTAGGTCAGCGCCTTGGAGATGCCGTGACGGACCGCACCGGCTTGGCCGGACAGACCACCGCCGGCCACCGTGACCATCACGTCGAACTGGTCGGCGCGGTCGGTGATGCCGAAGGGCTGGGCGATCATCATGCGCAGCACCGGGCGGGCGAAGTAAACTTCTTGGTCGCGGCCGTTGATGACGATCTTGCCGGAGCCCGGCTTGATCCACACGCGGGCGACGGCGTCCTTGCGCTTGCCGGTGGCGTAGGCGCGGCCCTGGGCGTCCAGCTTCGGGGCGACCACTTCGGCGGAGGCGGCGGCCGGAGCGGCAGCGATGTCCTTCAGGCCGGAAAGGGTGGTGGTAACCTGAGCCATTGGATTACGCGCTCCGCTTATTCTTCGGGTTCATGGCCGCAACGTCGAGAGCGACCGGCTGCTGCGCCTCGTGCGGGTGGGCGGCGCCCTTGTAGACCTTCAGGTGGGTCATCACCTTGCGGCCGAGCGGACCGCGCGGAACCATGCGCTCCACGGCCTTCTCGATCACGCGCTCCGGGTACTTGCCGTCCAGGATCTGGCCCTTGGAACGGCCCTTGATGCCGCCCGGATAACCGGTGTGCCAGTAGAAGATGTCGTCCTGGCGCTTGTTGCCGGTCAGCTTGACCTTCTCCGCGTTGATCACGACGACATGGTCGCCGCAATCCATGTGCGGGGTGAAGGTCGGCTTGTTCTTGCCGCGCAGGATGTTCGCCAGGATGCTGGCAAGCCGGCCGAGAACGAGGCCGTCGGCATCGACGACGTACCACTTCTTCTCGATGTCGGTCGGCTTCAGATTGAAGGTCTTCATCGCCACACTCGTTGACTAAACGTGGATCGGCGGGCCACCGAAACTGGACGTTCAATCCCCGGGGCGCCGAAGCGGTCGGTTTTGTACGCAGCGCATAGGGACTCTGTCAACGGAAAAATATCCGTTTTATATCAACGATCTACAGTCGCGGTATTATTTTACCGCAAAATCAAAGTCGTTGAAATCATTCAGGTTTTCCTGGACCTTCCGGATCCTGGTATCCTGATACCGCGAGCGTTACCGGGTCGTGAGGCGGAATCGAATAGGTGCCGGTGGCGTGGGCGACGGGCTCCGAATCGCCCTCGGAAAACAGCAGGACTTCGCCGTAGGCCAGCCTCTTGCCCATCTTCAGGATCCGGCAATCCGCGGTGATGGCGACCGGCGCCGGGCGGCGCAGGAAGTTGATGGTCATGCTGGTGGTCACGGCCAGTTCCACCCGCCCGATCAGGCTGAGCACGGCGGCGTAGAGCGCCACGTCGGCCAGCCCGAACATCGCCGGCCCGGTCACCGTGCCGCCCGGGCGGACGAAGCTGTCGTTGTAGGGCAGCTTCATGCGCACGGTCCCGGCGCCGAGTTGCTCGATGGTGATCCCGTAATTGCCGACCAGCGGCACGCCCTCGCGAATCAGGGCTTCCAGTTCCTCGGCGGTCACGACCGGCGCGCTCATTCCCTCACCCCTGCTTTTTCTTATGGACGCCCGATCATGACGAACATCGCCCGGCCCGCCAAGCGCATCGCGTCGAAGCCAATTTCACACCGCCAACCTGCGCCTCGTCACCATAAATCTACAAAATCAATAAACAAATAGGTTGAGTTGCCCACCGCGACATCGTTAGATGATCGGACCACACGCCCGGTTCCGTGGCGGGGGCGGTCGGGGTACTGTTCCCGCCAACGATCAAAACATCCGGGAGGAATGGACAGCGATGAACGACACCCCGACCGCCATCGGACCTGCCGCCAGCGACGGCACACCGCTGGTTCTCCGCGAGGACCGCGACGGGGTCGCGACCCTGACGCTGAACCGCCCGCAGGCGCGCAACGCGCTGTCCGTCGGGCTGATGGGCGCGCTGCAGGCGGAACTGGACGCCATCCACCAGGACTCCACGGTCCGCGCCGTGGTGCTGGCCGGGGCCGGGCCGGCCTTCTGCGCCGGGCACGACCTCAAGGAGATGCGCGCCAATCCGGATCGCTCGACCTATGAGTTGCTGTTCGTCCAATGCTCCAAACTGATGTTGACGGTCAGCCGGATCCGCCAGCCGGTGATCGCCAAGGTTCACGGCATCGCCACGGCAGCGGGTTGCCAGCTTGTCGCCACCTGCGACCTCGCCTATTGCGCCGACACCGCGCGATTCGCCACCCCGGGCGTGAACATCGGCCTGTTCTGCTCCACCCCCATGGTGGCGCTGAGCCGCGCCGTGGGGCGCAAGGCGGCCATGGAGATGCTTCTGCTCGGCGACCTGATCGGCGCCGAGGAGGCGGTGCGCATCGGCCTCGTCAACCGCGCGGTGCCGGCCGACCGGCTCGATACCGTGGTGGCGGAGGCCGCCGGCAAGATCGCCGCGAAGTCCCCGCTGACGCTCGCCATCGGCAAGGAGGCCTTCTACCGCCAGATCGAGCTGGACGTGGAGGAGGCCTACGCCTACGCCGCCCGCGTGATGACCGAGAACATGCTGGCCCGCGACGCCGAAGAGGGCATCGACGCCTTCCTGCAGAAGCGCCCGCCGGTGTGGTGCGGCCAATGAGCGGCCCCTCCCCCTCGCACGACGGCTACAGCGACGACTTCATCCGCGGCGTTCTGGATCGGGTGAAGACCATCGCCCTGGTCGGCGCGTCGAACGACCCGGTGAAGGCCAGCTTCATCGTGCTGAAATACCTGCGCGACAAGGGCTACCGCGTCATCCCCATCAACCCGAAGCTGGCCGGCCAGACCATCCTCGGCGAGCGGGTCTACGCCAGCCTGTCGGAGTTGCCGGAGCCGCCGGACATGGTGGACGTCTTCCGCAACGCCACCGCCGCCGGAGGCGTGACGGACGAGGCCATCGCCATCGGCGCCAAGGTGGTGTGGATGCAGCTCGGCGTGCGCAACGACGAGGCGGCGGCGCGGGCCGAGGCGGCGGGACTGACCGTGGTCATGAACCGCTGTCCCAAGATCGAGCTTCAGCGCCTGTTCCACGAGATCGGGCGCATCGGCGTCAATTCCAACATCCTGACGTCCAAGAAGGCCGCACCGGCCAAATCCTTCAAAAAACTGATGTAAAAAGCAGAGGAAGCCATCATGAGCGAGCAGAAGTCCTTCGGTTTCGAAACCCGCGCCATCCACGCCGGCGCCGCGCCCGATCCCGCCACCGGGGCGCGCCAGACGCCGATCTACCAGACCACCAGCTTCGTCTTCGACGACGTGGACGACGCCGCCTCGCTGTTCAACCTCCAGAAGGTCGGCTTCATCTACTCCCGCCTGACCAACCCGACGGTGTCGGTGCTGGAGGAGCGGCTCGCCAACCTGGAAGGCGGCGCCGGGGCCACGGCCACCTCCTCCGGCCACGCCGCGCAGCTGCTCGCCCTGTTCCCGCTGATGGAGCCGGGCGACGAGATCGTCGCCTCGCGCAAGCTCTACGGCGGCACGCTCAACCAGCTCGGCACCAGCTTCCCGCGCGCCTTCGGCTGGAAGTCCGTCTTCGTGGACACCGACCAGCCGGAGAACGTCCGCGCCGCCATCACCGCGAAGACCAAGGCCATCTTCGTGGAAAGCCTCGCCAACCCCGGCGGCGTGGTCACCGACCTGGAGGCCATCGCCAAGATCGCCGACGAGGCCGGCATTCCGCTGATCGTCGACAACACGCTGGCGACGCCGTACCTGATCAACCCGATCCAGTGGGGCGCCACGCTGGTCGTGCACTCCACGACGAAGTTCCTGTCGGGCAACGGAACCTCGGTCGGCGGCGTGGTCATCGACAGCGGCACCTTCGACTGGGGCAAGTCCGGCAAGTTCCCCGCCCTGTCGGAGCCGGACGCCGGCTATCATGGACTGAAGTTCCAGGAGACCTTCGGTCATCTGGCCTTCACCATCCACGGCCACGCCGTCGGTCTGCGCGACCTCGGGCCGAGCCAGGCGCCGCTGAACGCCTTCCTGACGCTGAACGGCATCGAGACGCTGCCGCTGCGCATGCAGCGCCACAGCGACAGCGCCCTGAAGGTCGCGCAGTTCCTGGAAAGCCATCCGGCGGTCGGCTGGGTCAGCTACGCCGGGCTGGAATCGTCCAAGTACAACGCGCTGGCCAAGAAGTACCTGCCCAAGGGGGCCGGCGCCGTGCTGACCTTCGGCGTGAAGGGCGGCTTCGACACCGGCGTGAAGGTGGTGGAGAACGTCCAGCTCCTCAGCCACCTCGCCAACATCGGCGACAGCCGGTCGCTGATCATCCACCCCTCCTCGACCACACACCGCCAGCTGTCGCCGGAAGGTCAGGCCCAGGCGGGAGCCGGTCCGGACGTGCTTCGCCTGTCCATCGGCCTGGAGAGCGTGGAGGACATCATCGCCGATCTTGACCGCGCGCTGTCGGCCGCCTGATTGGCAGTTACCTGATGCCGGCATCCCTCCGTCCGCCGCGGCGTTCGCCCCGGCGGGCGGAGGGATACCCCGCAGGAGGTAGTTGCGACGCGAAGGGCTGAGCGCTGGCCGTTCCATTGACCTCCGCAGGTCATAGCACCGACCCTGACACAAGAAGGATGGGGACGCGAACAGGGTGGGGACGCGGGGCATGAGCGGACGGCTCAGGCGGGGAGTGGCGGCGGTCGCGCTGTTGGGGCTGGGCGGCTGCGCGGGCGCGCCGGTGGCGATGACCGCGGCGTCCTTCGCGGTGGACGGAATGCTGTATGTCGGCACCAGCAAGAGCAGCACCGACCACATGCTGTCGGCGATGCTGCAGCAGGATTGCGCGACCTTCCGCGTCCTGACTCAGGGCTATGTCTGCAAGCCGGTGATCGTGCCGGTGGTCCGCAGCGCCGAGAGCGTGCCGGTCCCCCTTCCGGAAACGGAGCCGTCGCCCGCCCCCGCCCCGCCGCCCGCACCGCTCCCTGTGACGGCGGAGGTGGAGATCGCCGCGCTGCCGCCGATGCCCCGCCCCACCGAACGGCGCTTCCTCGTAGTGGCCGGCAGCTTCTCCAAACGTGGGCAGGCCGAAGCGCAACGCGCGCGGCTGGGCCATCCGGAGGCCGACATCGTGGCGGCCGACGTGCACGGACGGCGCATCCACCGCCTCGTCCTGCCGCCGGAGGACCGCCCGGCCGCCTTGCGCCGTCTGGCCGAAATCCGCGCCGCCGGGGTCGGCGACGCATGGCTCCTGACCTGGACGGGGCGGACGGTGGTCGCCGGCCTGCCCGGCGACGCGCCCTACCCCAGCCTCCCAGACAAAATGTGAATCGTCACTCCGCCGCCGCCATCGGCGCCGTAGCGGGCTTGGCCGGAACATCCCGGTCGCGCGGCAGCAGCAGCGCCGCCGCGAAGGCGACCAGCGCCAGCACCGACAGCGTGGCGTAGAGCATCACGAACTCGCCCGTCCGCTCATAGACCAGGGCGACCAGCTGCACGGCGAGCGGACCGGCGCCAAAGGACAGGATGAACTTGGCGCCATAGGCCAAGCCCCGGTGCCTTTCCGGCGTGTAACGGGCGAGCAGGAGGTTTTCCGCCGGGATCTGCACCTGGGAGGCGACGACGACCAGCGCCGCCGCACCGACCAGCGGCAGGTCGGCGAGCACCGCCACCGCCGCCATCATCGGCACCTGGACCAGCAGGCACAGGGTGTAGATGCGCTTCAGCGGGTACTTGTCCGCCAGATGCCCGCCGACGAGCTGCGGCAGGGCGGCGAACAGATAGACCGCCGTCACCACGCCGCCGACGCCCAGCGTGCTGCCGCCCAGCAGATCGCTCAGCCGCGCCTCGAACAGCTTGGGCAGCACCACCTGCATGGCGTTGAACATCAGCCCGGCGCAGACCATCGTCACCGACAGCACGAAGAAGGCGCGGATCACGTCGCCGCGCGACGCCTTGGGGATCGGCCTCACGTCGCCCTGGCGATCCTCCACCTTGCCCAGCGCGATCAGCAGGGCCAGCGCCACGCCCAGCCCCAGACAGATCGCCCCCGGAATCAGGAAGGCCGAGCGCCAGCCCAGCCATTCCGTCAGGCCGCCGGCCACCACCGCCGCCGAGGCGATGCCGATGGTGCCGAAGATGCCCTGGTAGCCCAGCGCCTTGCCGCGGTTGGTTGCGTTCTTGACCATCCAGGCCATGCCCACCGGATGGTAGATGGAGGCGCCGAGCCCGAGCACCGCCAGCGCCCACAGCAGCGCCTCCGGACCGTCGGTCAGGCCGCAGGCGATCGTCCCCGCCCCGGTCAGCAGGAAGAAGACCGCCATCATCCGGCATTCGCTCCAGCGGTCGCCCAGCCAGCCGGCCAGCGGCGCGCCGACGCCGATCATCAGCGCGCCCAGCGTCCACAGCCGGATCAACTCGTCGTAGGGCAGCTTCCATTCCCGTTCCAGCACCAGGACGACGGTCAGGAACAGGGCCGTCACGATGTGCATCAGCGCGTGGCCGACCCAGGAAAAGCCGATCGACAGACGCGCCGATGTGTCAGTCATGGAAATTCTCCGCATCCGGATGATTTGCGCTTGAAAGCAACCCTTGCGAAACTGGCACGCGGGTCGGAGGCGGTCCAATGCGCCGCCGTCATGGCCGGCATGCGACGGCTGTCGTCGGGGCTCAGGCGGTCTCGTCGCGCAGCCAGTCCAGATAGGCCGGGTTGCCGCGCCCAACCCTCAGCTCGACCACGCAGGGCACCTCGTAGCTGTGCAGTTCCCGCACCCGCGCGGCCAGCCGGTCGAACAGCTCCGCCCGCGTCTTGGCGATCAGCACCGTCTCACTGGCCTCCTCGATGGCACCCTGCCAGCGGTAGATCGAGGTCATGCCGTCCAGAATGTTGGCGCAGGCGGCCAGCCGCTCCTCAACCAGCGCGCGGCCGATGCGCCGGGCCTCGTCCCGCGACCCGGCGGTGATGTAGGCGAAGACGAATTCCATGGCCGAGCCCTTTCGATGTAGAGTGCCCGAATCTTGCCACAGGCCGCCAGAGCGCAACAGCCGGGCCGCAACATCCTCCGAGGCGACGAACCATGGCCGCACCCCGACGCACCACGTCCCGACGCCGCCCCACCGAGGCGCAGGCGGCGTGGCTGCGCAACGGCCTGGACCAGCCCGGCGGCAAGCTGCCCCTGTTCGACGGCGACGGCCAGCGCGTCAAGCGCCAGACCATCGAAAGCTGCCTGAAGTCCGGCTGGGCGGAGCGCTGGTTTCACAACCCTCTGAAGCCCGACTGGCTGGTCTGCCGCCTGACCGACACGGGCCGCACCGCCCTCGCCCCCCGCCCCTCCGCGAAGTAACTCGCCCAGGCGGAGTGATCGCCGGACGACACCGGCGGCGTACCGCATGGGTGGGGTGTCGCGCCACGCCGACGTCCGCTAGGATCGCCGCGCTTTTCGCGGCCCGACCGGACTTTGCTTCGTAACGGTATCGATCCATGCAGCTTTCCGACCTCGGCCCACGCATTTGCATCCTCGGGCCGTCCAACAGCGGAAAATCCACGCTCGCCGAAGCGATCGCACGGCAGCGCGGCTTTCCCGTCGTCCACCTCGACCGGCTGTATTACGCCCCCGATACGGATTGGCAGCCGCGGCCGACCGAAGAGTTCATTGCCCTGCACGACGCGGCCATCGCCGACGAACACTGGATCATCGAGGGCAACTACTCGCGCTGCATCCCGCAGCGTTTCCGGCGGGCGACCGGCCTGATCCAACTGGACGTGCCCATGCCGCTCAGCCTGTTGCGGTATTTTCGCCGAACCCTGTTCGAGCGGGAACGGCGCGGCGCGCTGGAAGGCCGCCGTGACAGCATCAAGTGGGAGATGATCCGCCACATCGCCGTCACCACCCCGAGAAACCGGGCGAGAAATCGGCGCACCTTCGATCAGGCCGACCTGCCGAAGATTCGGATCGGCTCCGCGCGGGACCTGAACGCGTGGTACCGGAGGTGGGACCTCAAACGCTGATGCCCCGGCGCACGCCTCACGCCGACACGGCCTTCAATTGCTGGTCCACCGCCGCCGCCAGTTCACGGGGGGTGACGGGCTTGTGGATCACCGTCAGCCCGTGGGCGGTGGCGTCCAGCAGGCAATCCGGCCCCGTCTCCCCGGTCAGGATCACCCCGGGAACCGCGGCGCCGTAGCGCTCGCGCACCCGCAGGATCACCTCGGTCCCGATCCGCCCCTCGCGCAGCCGGTAATCGGCGATCACGATGTCGGGGACGCGGGTCTGGGCCGACAGCCGCTCCATGGCCTGATCGGCGCTGCCCGCCGCCAGCACGGCGTAGCCCCACTCTGTCAGGATCAGCTGAAGGCCCATCAGCACGATGGCGTCGTCGTCCACCAGCACGGCAAGGCGGCCCTGCCCCATGCCCGGCGCCGCACTCTCCGCACCCGCGGCGGCGGCCACCACCGTTTCGCCCATCGGCACCAGCACCCGGAAGGCCGAGCCCTTGCCCATCGCGGAACGCACCTCCACCGGATGATCGAGCAGCCGCGACAGGCGCCGCACGATGGCGAGGCCGAGGCCGAGGCCCTGGTTGCGGTCCCGCTCCGGGTTGCCGACCTGATGGAATTCCTCGAAGATCCGTTCCAGATGGTCGTCGGGAATGCCCATGCCGGTGTCCTGGATGACAATCGACAGGAACCGCCCGTCCGTCCGGCACTGCACCCGCACCAGCCCGCTGTCGGTGTAGCGGATGGCGTTCTCGACCAGATTGCGCAGCAGCCGGCCCAGCAGCGTGCGGTCGCTGCGCACCCGCCCGGCGCAGACCTCCACCTGCCAGCCGATGCCCTTGCCCGCGGCGACCGGCGCGTAGGCGGCGCGGATCGGGTCCATCACTTCCGCCACGTCGAAGTCCTCGAACACCGGCGTCACCACCCCGGCATCGAGGCGCGACACGTCGAGCAGGCTGTCGAGCAGCCCCTTCAGCGCGTCCAGCCCCTGCTCCAGGTGGGCCAGGATCTTGGCGCCCGCGGGGGACCCGACATGGGCCGACAGGGCGGCGGTGAAGAAGAACAGCGACTGGAGCGGCTGGCGCAGATCGTGGCTGGCCGCGGCCAGGAACTTCGACTTGGCGAGGTTGGCGCGCTCCGCCTCGTCGCGGGCGGAACGCAGTTCGGCCTCCATCGCCTTGCGCTCGGTGATGTCCTCGGCGACGGTGATGCGGTAGGCCGGCTCCGTGCCGGTGATCCGGGCGAGCGAGGAGGTCACCCGCACCCACACCGCCCCGCCGTCCTTGCGGCGGTAGCGCTTCTCCAGGGCGTAGCTGGCCAGCTCGCCGGACAGCAGCCGCTCGATCAGCCGGTCCTCCGCCGGCAGATCGGCCGGGTCGGTGATGTCGCGGTAGGTCCGTCTCAGCAACTCCTCGCGCGGGTAGCCGACGATGTCGCAGATCTTGGCGTTGACGTCGAGGATCCGGCCATCCAACCCCACCCGCTCGATTCCCACCGCGGCCAGTTCGAAGACCGACCGGAACCGTTCGTCGCTCTGGCGGCGCGCCGTCTCGGCCCGGCGCAGGTCGGTGACCTCCATCACGACGGCACCGACCGCAACGACCTCCATCCCCTCATGCACGGGGAACAAGGCGATCAGCCAATGGCGCGTCACGCCCGGCTCCTTGGGCGTCTCGCCCATCACTTCCCGGTAGGGAATCGGCTCGCCGGTGTCGAACACCCGGTCGATCAGCGGCTCGACGCTGGCGCCCACGACGGGAAGCAGGTCCGCCAGCGTGCGACCCATATGGGCCTCCGCCAGGATGCCGTTGGAATCGGCCAACTGCTCGTTGATGCGGATGTAACGGCGCTCGCGGTCGAAGAAGGCGAAGCCGACCGGCGCGTTCTGCAGCAGGCTGTTCAATTGCGCCAGCAACGCGTTCTTTTCCCGGTTGGCGGAAACCAGGGCCGCCTCCCCCCATTTGCGGGCGGTGGTGTCCTGGAAGAAGACCGCCAGCCCGTCCGGCGACGGGAAGGCACGCACGGCGAACCAGGATTCGAAGGCCGTGCAATACTCCTCGAACTCGACGGGCGTCTGATCCCGCATGGCGCGGCGATAGTTTTCCCCGAAGGCGCTGGCGGCGACCTCCGGAAAAACGTCCCACAAATCCAGGCCGACCAGATCGCGCCCCCCGGCGATCAGCGCCCGGGCGCGCTCGTTGATGAAGGTGATGCGCCAGTGGCGGTCCACCTCGAACACGCCGTCGGTGATGCTGCCCAGAACGGCGGCCGTCTTATGGGCCAGCGCGTTGGCCTGCTCCCGGACCCGTTGCTGGCGGGCCAGCTCTTCGGCCATGCCGTCGAAGGCGCGGGCCAGCGTGCCGAGTTCGGACGATTGGTCGGCCACGCCGCTGCGCGCCGTCAGGTCGCCGGCCTTCCAGCGCTCCGCCGTCGCGACCAGCGCCGCCACCGGCCGCCGCAGGAACCGGCTGGCGCCCCACCAGACGGCGAGCAGCGTCAACAGCAGCACCATTGCGATGCCCGTCATCGCCTGGACCATCGCGCCGCGGATCGGTCCCAGCGCCTCCCCCTTGTCGAGGCAGACCACGACGCCGACACCGTCCAGACTCCGCCCGGTGGGCTGGTAGGCGACGATGCGTGGCCGCCCGTCCGGTCCGGTCACCTCGGCGACGCCCGGTGCGTCACGGGACAGCAGCGCGATGACGGATGGGGACAGCGTGCCATTGGCATCCGCTTGGTTCGGCGCCGTCTGGTTCGGTAGGGGCGGCACCTGGGCGACCACCCGGTCGCGGCGGTCCACCAGCGTGATCCGCGCGTTGTCGGACAGCGGCCGTTTGGACAGGAAATCGGCGATCCAGGAAACATCGGTCATCGCCGTCACCACGCCGGCGGCACGGCCCTCCGCGTCCTGGAAGGCCAGCGCGACGGGCATGGCGGAGCGCCCGTCCGTTCGGCGCAAGACATGCTCGCCCAGCGTCATGCGACCACTGTCCAGCGCATCGCGGAAATAGTCGCGGTCGGCGATGGAGATCCCCAGAGAGGCGCGGTCGGTCGAGCAACGCACCACACCGTCCAACCCGGCGATCACGATGCCGAGATGACCGGGATACGACGCGCGCAGGTCGTCCATCAGCGCCTGACAGGCCGGGGAGCCGGGTGCGCGCGCCGGGGCGGCCTTCACCAGCGTGCTCAGCACCTGCCGCATCCCGTCGATCATGCGGTGCTGCTCCGCCTCGAACAGCGCGGCGAGGTGCATGGCGTCCCGCCCCACCTCCGCTTCCCGCGCGGCGCGCAGGGCCAACTCGTTCTTCACCTCGATGACGGCCGCCGGAATCATCGCCACGAGGACGAGCAGCAACAGGCGGTGAAGAAGGCTCATGCAGGACGGCTTTCGGAAAATGATGCCGTAAGACCGTGCGGGATACGGGACGCTCCCGTCAACGGGTGCCGGTGGGGCTGCGGTTTGCCTTCCACACGCCGGAGCGTTCGGCCCCGGCGGCAATGCGGCGGTCGGCGATCTCCGTCTCCTCCACCTCGGCGATCCCGGCGTGCTTCAGGGCGCGCAGAAGGACGCTGCGGACGGTCGTTCCCTCCTCCTCCGCGCGGCGGCGGACGGCGCGCTTGACGCTCTGCGGCACCATGGCGGCCAGTTGCACGTCGGGTTCGCGAGCGGCGGACGAAGCATGGTCGGCTTCGTGCGGATCGGCATTGGGCAAAATGACATGGGCGGGTCGGAAGGGGTGGTCGCGCATCGGTCCTGCCGTACATGGTTCGAAGGTGCGAAACACTCTCCTCTTATGGTTAATTTCTTGTTAACCATGAATCCGCCGGCGGCGCCCGGGCGAACTTGATACACCGGAATTGCGGTTGACCTGCACAATCCTGCACCGAACAGTGGCCGGCTGGACCTTCCGGCGCCATGGCGCCGGATCACCGCCCTCCTTCTTACGGCCAGAGCAGAGGAGCGACGACGTTGTCAGCACGCCCTTCGAAACGCCGCATCGCCATCATCGGGGCCGGCTTCACCGGCAGCGTCCTCGCCGCGCACCTGATGCGCCACGCCGATGAGCCGACCAGCCTGCACTTGATCGAACGCACGCCCAGCCTCGGCGCCGGGCTCGCCTACTCCACGCCCAACGCCGCTCATCTGTTGAACGTGCGCGCCTACAACATGAGCGCCTATCCGGATGACCCGCGGCATTTCCTGCGCTGGCTGTGGGCGCAGGACGGCGGGACGCAGGATGGCGGGGCCGGGGCGGTGCCACCCAGCGGCCACGCCTTCGTCTCGCGCGCCCGCTACGGCGCCTACATCCAGGACGTCCTGCGGGAGGCCGTGGCCGCCGCCCCGCCCCACGTCTCGCTTACCGTGTCTCAGGCAGAGGCGGTGGACATCGCGTCGGACGCTCGGGGCACCCGGCTGCGGCTGGGCAACGGCACCAGCCTGTCGGTGGACACGGCGGTTCTGTGCATCGGCAATTTCGCCCCCTCGCCGCCCCCGGTCCCGGCGCCGGAGGTCTATGCCTCCAGCCGCTACGTGGCGTCGCCCTGGGACTGGCCAGCGCTGTCCACGATCGCCTCCGACACGCCCGTGCTGATCCTGGGGACCGGGCTGACCATGGTGGACACCGTCCTATCGCTGGAGGACCAGGGGCACCGCGGCCCGATCATCGCCCTGTCGCGCCGTGGCCTGCTGCCCCAGACGCACGAGGAGACGCGGCCCTTCAAGAGCTTCATCCATCCGCAGGTGATGCCACGCACGGTGCTGGACGTGATGATCGCCCTGAAGGCCGACGTCCGCCGCGCGCGGGAGACGGGCTTCGACTGGCGGTCGGCCTTCGACGCGCTGCGGCCCTACCATCACCTGATCTGGAGCCATCTGGCGCCGGAGGAGCGGCGGCGGTTCCTGCGCCATGTCCGCCCCTACTGGGAGGTCCATCGCCACCGCATCGCGCCCGAGGTGGCAGCCCGCATCGCCGCCCTCCGCGCGAACGGGCGGTTGACCATCCGCGCCGGTCGTCTTCAGGCGCTGACTCCCGTTCCGAACGGGGTGGAGGCGACCGTCCGCGCCCGCGGGGCGGAGGGAACCGTCTGGACCCGGACGGTGGGAGCCATCGTCAACGCCACCGGCACCGAGTGCGATTTCAGCCGGATCGCCCACCCGCTGGTCAAGGCGCTGCTGACGCGCGGTCTGGCGCGGCCCGACCCGCTGCGGCTGGGGCTGGACGTCACCGTGGACGGCGCCCTGATCGGGGAGGACGGGCAGGCGTCGGACCGGCTGTTCGCGCTCGGCCCGATCAGCCGTCCGCCCTTCTGGGAGATGACCGCGGTGCCCGAGCTGCGCAGCCAATGCGCCCAGGCCGCCCGGCACATCGCCCGGTTGCGGTGGTCCGCCCACCCTCCGGCGGAGCCGTCGCTGCTTCACGCGCGGGCGGCGCTCTGACCAGACCGCCTCCCCGCTCCTCTCACCAGGGGGTGCCGTCGCGGTGCATGAAGAGGTCCGTCGCGCTGTCGTAGCGCAGATCCTCGTCCGGGTAATGCGCCTCGTCTCCGGCGGTGCGGTCGCCGACCTCCAGGTAGGTCGCCGGCTCGTCGGAACGGTTGACGAGTTGGTGCCCGTCCGGCTTTCCGGCCGGGAAGCCGGCGCACATGCCGGGGCGCAGGATCGTCTCGCCGGCATCGGTGACCAGAGTCAGCTCGCCGTCCAGCACATAGACGAACTCGTCCTGGCGGGTGTGCCAGTGCCGCAGGGCGGAGGCGGCGCCCGGCTCCAGCCGGGTCAGGTTGACGCCGAAGTTGGTGATCCCCAGCGGGTTGCCCAGCCGCTTGCGCAGGCGCCCGGCGACCGCCGCGCGGAACGGCTCCGGATAGTCGGTGGCGCCGAGCTTCGCCCCGACGGCGGCGGGGTCGAGCACCGGGGGCTCGGGGGAGATGGCGGGTGCGGGGGGCTTGTCTGACAAAGGTGGGTCTCCCTTCACCGGGGGTCGATACCGATCTCTGGAATCGATCCGGGAACGTCACTGTAGGCCATCGGGCACGGACGGACCATCCAACCTGTTAAGCCAACGGCCGGGTACCTCATCGAGGCAGGGCCCAACGGAAGGGGGAAAAGGCGCATGGAGACGACGCTGTACATTCCACCGCTCGGCCTTGCGGGGCAATTCGGAGCACCCGCCGAATTCGAGGCTGCGGTGATCTTCGCCCACGGCACCTCCAGCGGACGGGCGAGTCCGCGCAACGTCCGCGTCGCCGCTCGACTGCGGAACGCAGGATTCGCGACGCTGCTGATGGATCTGCAGACGGAGGAGGAGAAGGCTGACCCGGCCAACCAGTTCGACGTCCACCGCCAGTCCGAGCGCCTGCTGCTGGCCGTCCGCCACCTGCGCGCCACCACCGCGGTGGAGCGCAAGCCCATCGGCTTCTTCGGTGCCGGGTCCGGCGCGGCGTCGGCACTGATCGCGGCGGGGCGGGCCGCGGAGCATGACGGAATCGGCGCCGTGGTCTGCCGCGGCGGGCGTCCCGATCTGGCGGAGGAGTGGCTGAACGCCGTTACCGCCCCGACGCTGCTGGTTGTCGGCGGCAAGGACGCTCCGGCGCTGGACCTCAACAATGACGCCCTTGCCCGGCTGCATTGCACCAAGGCGCTGGAGGTCGTGCCGGGGGCCGGCCGCCTGTTCGAGGAAACCGGGAAGTTGGATCAGGTGGCGGATTGCGCACGTTCCTGGTTCACCACTCATCTGCTCAAGGCTGCCAACGGCTGAGCGCGGGTCGACAGCGGGAGCGATGCGGGCTACCTGTGGTTTCCCTGCCGCATCGCGGCACCCGGATCGGACCGCCCATGCCCCGCCTCGAAATTCTCAGCCACCGTCCCTCCGGACCGGCCAAGCCGGTGCCCCTGCTGTTCGTCCATGGCGCCTTCTGCGGCGCCTGGATCTGGGACGAGCACTTCCTGCCCTGGTTCGCCGAGCAGGGGTGGGAGGCGCACGCCGTGTCCCTGCGCGGCCACGGTGCCAGCGAGGGGCGGGAGCGGCTGAACAGTTTCGGCATCGTCGATTACATCGAGGATGTCCTGACCGCCGTGGACGCCTGCTCGGCCCCGCCGGTGCTGATCGGCCATTCCATGGGCGGCATGGTGGTCCAGCGGGCCTTGATCCGCCGCCGCTTCCCGGGGGCGGTCCTGATGGCCTCCGCGCCGCCGCACGGCTTGCTGGAATCGACGATGCGGCTGGCCTGGAGCGACCCCTATGTGTTCCAGCAGATGGGCATGCTGATGACCTTCTCCAACGGCATCGAACCGGAGGCGGTGCGCCGCGCCATGTTCTCCGACCAAGTGCCGCTGGAGGTGGCCAAGCGCTACGAACCGCTGATGCAGGAGGAATCGCAGCGCGTGCTTCTGGACATCGGAGGCTGGATTCCCTTCCCGCTCCTACCCGCCCGCGGCGCCCGCGTGGCCG
>NZ_JBFUHT010000046.1:0-38933 GCF_056402275.1 Azospirillum sp. P4_B5 | reverse complement strand
CATGAGCGCCATTACCGAAATCCACGCCCGCGAGATCCTCGACAGCCGTGGGAACCCGACCGTCGAGGTGGACGTCCTGCTCGAATCCGGCGCCTTCGGCCGCGCCGCCGTTCCGTCGGGCGCCTCGACCGGCGCGCACGAGGCGGTGGARCTGCGCGACGGCGACAAGKSCCGYTACGGCGGCAAGGGCGTGCTGAAGGCCGTGGAGTCGGTCAACGGCGAGATCTACGACGCCATCGCCGGCCTSGACGGCTCCAACCAGCGCGCCCTCGACCTCGCCATGATCGAGCTGGACGGCACCCCCAACAAGAGCCGGCTCGGCGCCAACGCCATCCTCGGCGTCTCGCTCGCCGTCGCCAAGGCCTCGGCGGAAGAGGCCGCCCTGCCGCTGTTCCGCTACGTCGGCGGCGCGTTTGCCAACCTGCTGCCGGTGCCGATGATGAACATCATCAACGGCGGCGCCCACGCCGACAACCCGATCGACATCCAGGAGTTCATGGTCATGCCGGTCGGCGCGGAGAGCGCCGCCGAGGCCATCCGCATGGGSTCGGAGATCTTCCAGGCGCTCAAGAAGAAGCTCAAGGACGCCGGCCACAACACCAACGTCGGCGACGAGGGCGGCTTCGCCCCCAACCTCGCCTCGACCGAGGACGCGCTGGGCTTCGTCATGAAGGCGATCGAGGCCGCCGGCTACAAGCCGGGCGACGACGTCATGCTGGCCATCGACGCCGCCTCGACCGAGTTCTTCAAGAACGGCAAGTACGAGCTGGCCGGCGAGGGCAAGTCGCTGGCGCCGGAGCAGATGGTGGCCTACTGGGCCGATCTGGTCGGCCGCTACCCGATCATCTCGATCGAGGACGGCATGGCCGAGGACGATTGGGARGGCTGGAAGGCGCTGACCGACGCCATCGGCAACAAGGTGCAGCTGGTCGGCGACGACCTGTTCGTGACCAACCCGGTGCGTCTGGCCGACGGCATCAAGAAGGGTGTCGGCAACTCGATCCTGGTCAAGGTCAACCAGATCGGCACGCTGTCGGAGACGCTGGAAGCCGTCGACATGGCGCACAAGGCCGGCTACACGGCGGTGCTGTCGCACCGTTCGGGCGAGACCGAGGACAGCACCATCGCCGATCTGGCGGTCGCCACCAACTGCGGCCAGATCAAGACCGGCTCGCTGTCGCGCTCCGACCGTCTGGCCAAGTACAACCAGCTGATCCGCATCGAGGAGATGCTCGGCGTGGCGTCCCGCTTCGCCGGACGCGGCATCCTCAAGGCGTAAGGCGCCTTCGGGAGTTCCGCTTTGGAAAGCCCCTTTCCGGGACACCGGGAAGGGGCTTTTTCTGTGCTCTCTTTTGGGGTTGCGCCCGGTGCGCGGGAGATTTCCAAATCACCACCGTGCAAGGCGTACGCGCTTCTGGTAAACAGCCGCCATAGTTTCGCCCGCTTGGGCCGGCACCCTCTTAACGACGGCTTTTCCCGCCCGGACAGGACCCTCGACGCATGACAAAGACCACTTCTTTTGCCGCCCTGTTGCTCGGCGGCCTGCTGTGCAGCGGTTCCGTCTTCGCGCAGACGGCTTCGCTACAGGACCGTCTGGACCGGCTGGAGTCGGGGGTGGAGGCGCTGGGCGGGCGCGTCGAGGTGGCGCAGGCCTATCCGGGCAACGCCTTCACGCGGGGGCAGACCGCCGAGATCCAGCCGTCCCTGGCCGCCGATTTCGAGGTGCGGCTGCAAAAGCTGGAACGCGCCCTGTCGGAGCTGACCGGGCGCTACGAAGAGGCGACCTATCAGATCTCGCAGATGAAGGACCGGCTGGAGCGGGTCAACAGCGACATCGATTTCCGCCTGAAGGAGCTGGAAAGCAAGGGCGGCGGGGCGGCCAGCGATCCGTTCGGCGGTCCGGCGAAGCCAAGCGCGGCGGCTCCGGCCGCAGCTTCCAGCGCCGCCAAGGCACCCGAGAAGACAGCTGACAAGCCGGCGGAGAAGCAGACCGCCGCCCTGGCGCCGCTGCCCGCCAACTCCACCCCGGAAAAGCAGTACGAGCACGCCTTCGAGCTGCTGCGCCAGTCCGACTACGACAAGGCGGAGAAGGCCTTCAGCGACTTCCTGGCGAAGAACAAGACTCACCAGCTCGCCGGCAACGCCCAGTACTGGCTGGGTGAGACCTATTACGTCCGCAACAAGTTCCAGGACGCCGCCGTGGCCTTCGCCGAAGGCGTGCAGAAGTATCCGAAGAACAACAAGGCGGCGGACAATCTGTTGAAGCTCGGCATGTCGCTGCAGCAGCTCAACCAGAAGAAGGACGCCTGCACGGCCTTCAACCAGTTGATCAACAAGTTCCCCGAGGCGTCTGCCAGTGTGAAGCGGCGCGCCGACACCGAGCGCCGCCGCCTGAACTGCGCCTGACGGGTGTGGTGAACGGGTCCGACCCGGCAGGGCCGATTTCCGCGGGTGAGTTCGCCGCCCGCATGGACCGGCTGGGCGGCTTCGAGACGCGGCCGCGCGTGGCCGTGGGCGTATCCGGCGGCGCGGACAGCCTCGGACTGGCTTTGCTCCTCCAACACTGGGCGGCGGAGCGGGGGGGCGACGTCCTCGCGCTGATCGTCGATCATGGCCTGCGTGCAGAATCCGCGGCGGAGGCCGCTCGGGTGTGCGGCTGGCTCCAGGCCCGGGGCATTGCCCACGCCGTTCTGCGCTGGGACGGCGGGAAGCCGGCGACCGGCATCCAGGAGGCGGCCCGCGCCGCGCGCCACCGCCTGCTGGCCGAGCGCTGCCGCGAGGAGGGCATCCTTCATCTGGCACTCGCCCACCACCGCGACGATCAGGCCGAGACGGTGCTGCTGCGCTTCGCCCGCGGTTCCGGCGTCGACGGGCTGGCCGGCATGGCGCCGGTGCGCGCTGCGGGGGCGGTCCGGCTGATCCGACCCTTGCTGGACCTGCCCCACGAACAGCTGGTGGCGACCTGCCGGGCCTTCGGCCAGGAGTGGATCGAGGACCCGTCCAACCGCAACCCGCGCTTCGCCCGCGCCCGCCTGCGCGCGGCGGGGGAGGCGCTGGCCGCCGAGGGGCTGGACCCACCGCGTCTGGCCGACCTCGCCCGCCGGGCCGCCCGCGCCCGCAACGCGTTGGAGGCGGGGACCGCCACCCTGCTCGCCGAGGCCGCCGAGGTTCATCCGGAGGGTTGGCTGCGGCTGGACCCCAAGCCTTTGCTGGACGCGCCGGAGGAGCTTGGCCTTCGCGCGCTGGTCCGCTGCATCGCCGCGACGGGGGGCGGTCTCTACCCGCCAAGGGACGATGCGGCGGAGCGCCTGTTCGCCGAAATCGCGGGGGGACGCCTCCAAGGGCGCACTCTGGGCGGCTGCCGCATCGTGCCGCGGCGGGGGCATATGGGGCGGGGGCATTTGGTGATCGCGCGGGAGCCGGTCGGGGTGACCGAACGGCTGGACCTTACCCCCGGCGGAGAGGTCTGGTGGGATCGCCGATTCGCCGTTCGGCTGGCGGCAGGGCCGGGTGGTGCGGTCATCGTTGCAAAATTGGGGCGTGAAGGGTGGCAAACGGTGCGGTCCGCAGGCCCGGATTCGGGCCGCATCGGCCTGCCCGAACCGGTCCGCGAGACGCTGCCGGCGCTGTGGGACGGAAACGGGCTGGCGGCGGTGCCGCATCTGGGCTTTTCGCGGCCCGGCTTCCCCCTTTCGGCGGTCGTCCTGCACGCGCCCGGGGTGGTGTTGGCCGGCCCAGCTTTTCCGGTTGTTTCGGACCGTGTCGGCATTATTTAATCTGGGAACGTGCCCGTAAGCCCGGGAGGGGTGGCTCCGCATCGGCCTACCTTTCCGCGCAGGGTTCGCAGAAAGGCTTTCGACGTGAACAATTTCGGCAAGAATCTCGCGCTCTGGATCATCATCGGGCTGCTTCTGGTGGCCCTGTTCAACCTGTTCCAGAGCTCTTCCACGCGCAGCCCGCAGACGACGGTTCCGTTCAGCGAGCTTCTCGCCGAAGTGGACCGCGGCCAAGTGGCCGACGTCACCATCAAAGGTAGCCAGGTATCCGGCCATTTCACCGACGGCCGGTCGTTCAGCACCTTCGTCCCGCCCGAAGCCGGGCTGGTCGAGCGGCTGACGCAGAAGAACGTGCGCATCAGCGCCGTTCCGGACGACAGCAACGTGCCATCGCTGTTCTCCGTCCTGCTGTCCTGGTTCCCGATGCTGCTGCTGATCGGCGTCTGGATCTTCTTCATGCGTCAGATGCAGTCGGGCGGCGGCAAGGCCATGGGCTTTGGCAAGTCCCGCGCGCGCCTGCTGACGGAGAAGGTCGGCCGGGTCACCTTCGACGACGTCGCCGGCATCGACGAGGCCAAGCAGGAACTGGCGGAAATCGTCGAGTTCCTGAAGGACCCGCAGAAGTTCCAGCGTCTGGGCGGCAAGATCCCGAAGGGCGTGCTGCTCGTCGGCCCGCCGGGCACCGGCAAGACCCTGACCGCGCGCGCCGTGGCGGGTGAAGCCAACGTGCCCTTCTTCACCATCTCCGGCTCCGACTTCGTCGAGATGTTCGTGGGTGTCGGCGCCAGCCGCGTCCGCGACATGTTCGAGCAGGGCAAGAAAAACGCCCCCTGCATCATCTTCATCGACGAAATCGACGCCGTGGGCCGCCATCGTGGCGCCGGCCTGGGCGGCGGCAACGACGAGCGCGAGCAGACCCTGAACCAGCTGCTGGTCGAAATGGACGGCTTCGAGGCGAACGAGGGCGTCATCCTCATCGCCGCGACCAACCGTCCGGACGTGCTCGACCCTGCGCTGCTGCGTCCCGGCCGCTTCGACCGTCAGGTCGTCGTGCCGAACCCCGACGTGCTGGGCCGCGAGAAGATCCTCAAGGTCCACATGCGCAAGGTGCCGCTGTCTCCGGACGTCGACGCCAAGGTCATCGCGCGCGGCACCCCCGGCTTCTCGGGCGCCGATCTCGCCAACCTTGTCAACGAGGCCGCGCTGCTCGCCGCCCGCATCGGCAAGCGTGTCGTCGGCATGGCCGAGTTCGAGGCCGCCAAGGACAAGGTCATGATGGGCGCGGAACGCCGCTCCATGGTCATGACCGAGGACGAGAAGAAGCTGACCGCCTATCACGAGGCCGGTCACGCCATCGTCGCCATCCACCAGCCGGACAGCGATCCGGTGCACAAGGCCACCATCATCCCCCGCGGCCGCGCCCTGGGCATGGTGATGCGCCTGCCGGAAGGCGACCGCATCTCGCTGTCCCAGGCCAAGCTGCACGCCGACCTTCGCGTCGCCATGGGCGGCCGCATCGCGGAAGAGCTGATCTTCGGCAGGGACCGCGTGACCACCGGCGCGTCGGGCGACATCAAGATGGCGACCGACATGTCGCGCCGCATGGTCACCGAATGGGGCATGAGCGACAAGCTGGGCCCGCTGCTCTACGGCGAACCGACGCAGGAGGTCTTCCTCGGCCACTCCGTCACCCAGCACAAGAACATGTCCGACGCCACGGCGCGCACGGTGGACGAGGAAATCCGCCGGATCGTCGACGAGGCGTACGGCGAGGCCCGCCGGATCCTGACGGAGAACATCGACCAGCTCCACACCATCGCCAAGGGCCTGCTGGAGTATGAGACCCTGAGCGGCGAGGACATCGCCCGCCTGCTGCGCGGCGAGCCGCTGATCCGCAACGACGAGCGGGAAGGCTTCTCCCCGGCCCCGCCGAAGCAGCCGACCCCGACCTCGGGCCGCCGTCCCTCGGTGCCGACCACCAAGGAAAGCGGCGGGATGGATCCGGAGCCCCAAGGCACTTGATAGCTGGCACCTGATCCGCACCACAGTCTCGTTCAGCGAAACCGGCGCTCCGTAAGGGGCGCCGGTTTCTCTTTGCCCTCTTGCGGCTGTACGCGTGCGCCGTACGTCTTGGCGGAACCAAGGGGCAGGGCCATCGTACTGAACAGGGTTGCCTCAACCGAAAGCGCCGCCGATGCTGTTCCTGCCCATCTACGACGACAATCCGACGCGGCGGACGCCGGTCGTCACGATGGCACTGATCGCGCTGTGCGTGATGGTGTTTCTGTGGCAGCTTTCGCTGGGGGCGCGGAGCGGGAACCTTGCCGTCTATTCCTTCGGCCTCGTTCCGGCGGTGCTGTTCGGCTATGCGGACCTGCCGGAGCCGTTGCGGGTCATTCCGCCTTGGATGTCGGTCGTCACCTCCATGTTCATGCATGGCGGCTTCCTGCACATCGCCGGCAACATGCTGTACCTCTGGATCTTCGGAAACAACGTCGAGGACAGCATGGGGCGTGGCCGCTTCGTGGTCTTCTACCTGCTGTGCGGGACGGCGGCGGCGTTGGCCCAGAGCTTCGCCGCCCCAACGTCCGAAGTCCCGATGGTGGGGGCGAGCGGGGCCATCGGCGGAGTGCTCGGCGCTTATCTGGTGCTTCACCCGCGGGCCAATGTGGGCGTCTTCTTCTGGTTCATCATCATCGTGCGCGTCATCAGCGTCCCCGCGGTGCTGGTGCTGGGCTTCTGGTTCCTTGGACAGGTCCTGAGCGGGGTCACCACCCCGACCTCCGACGACAGCGGCGGGGTGGCCTTTTGGGCGCATGTCGGCGGGTTCCTCATGGGGGCGGCGCTGATCCCCTTCTTCAAGCGGCCCGAGGTGCGGTTGCTGGAGCCGCCGCACAGCCGCCCCTTCGCGGTCGTTCCGCCGGGCACCCGGCTGCGCCGCGGCAGCGTGCCGGAGGCGGGCGATCGCCGCGGTCCCTTCCGATGAACGATAGAGAATATCTATCAGTCTGGCTGGATCATTCGATTGGACCTGTCGCCGCCTGACACGCATGCTGAGGCTGAACACAAACGGCGGCGTTCGGGAGTTCCGTGATGACCAAGACCTTCAGCTTCGCCTGCATTCACTTCACGGTGGCCTTCACGGTCGGCTATCTGATGACCGGCAGCATCGCGGTGGGCGGCGCCCTGGCAGTGGTGGAGCCGCTGTGCAACACGGTGGCCTATCACCTGCACGAGCGGGCTTGGGCGGCCCATGAACGCCGCAAGGAGCTCGCGGCCGAGGCGGAGCCGGCGGAGGGGGCCGCCGTTCCGGCCTGAAGAGTTCGGTGGTTATCCCCTCTCCCCTCCGGGGAGAGGGTTAGGGTGAGGGGGATGCGCGTGTGCCGGACGTACCGCTGTGCGCAACCCCCTCACCGGCCCTCTGGGCCACCCTCTCCCCAGAGGGGAGAGGGCTATGAAGAAGCCGCCTGCGAGGAGACTGGGAAATGGAAACCAGTTCAGCGCGACCGCAGGTAGGCCAGCACCGCTTCCGGAGCGGATTCGCCGTAGGGATCGCCGCCCTCGCCGGCGTCGTTGATGCCCGGCTCCTCGAACAGCTTCTCGATCACGCCGTCGGTCACCACCATGGCGTAGCGCCAGCTGCGCATGCCGAAGCCGACATGGTCCTTGTTGATCAGCATGCCCATGCGGCGGGTGAAATGGCCCGAGCCGTCAGGGATCAGCTTGACGTTCTTCACGCCGAGATGCTTGCCCCACTGGAACATCACGAAGGCGTCGTTGACGCTGAGGCAATAGACCTCGTCCACGCCCAGGTCGCGGAACTCCGGATAAAGCGCGTCGTAGGTCGGTACCTGCTGGTTGGAGCAGGTCGGGGTGAAGGCGCCGGGTAGGGAAAAGACGACGACACGCTTGCCGGCGAACAGCTCGTCGCTGTTGACGTCCTGCCAGCGGAACGGGTTTGGGCCGCCGACGCTTTCGTCGCGCACGCGGGTCTTGAACACGACCGAGGGGACTTTGCGTCCTTCCATGATGGTCTCCGGATCGGAGTGAAGCGGTTGGTGTGGGATGGCCTGAGCTTAGCCCTTCAACGGATTGATGAAAACCGGGCAGAGCCGCCTGCGCGGTCTTGTCTCAGCATCAGGGCAGGACGTCCGCCGCAAAGGGGCGGAAGGCCCCCTCCGTCACCAACCGCTTCGCCGCCGCGATGTCCGGAGCCATCGCGCGATCCTCCGTCCACACCACCACGCGGGCGCGCAGCAGCCCCCGCGCGCGCTCCAGCGCGGGGGAGGAGGCCAGCGGCGCCCGCAGGTCGATCCCCTGGGCCGCGGCCAGCAGTTCCACCGCGACGATCCCCGCCAAATTGTCGGCCATGTCCGACAGGCGGCGGGCGGCGTGGGTCGCCATGCTCACATGGTCCTCCTGGTTGGCGGAGGTGGGCAGGCTGTCCACGCTGGCCGGGTGGGCCATCTGCTTGTTCTCGCTGGCCAGCGCCGCCGCGGTGACCTGGGCGATCATGAAGCCGCTGTTCAGCCCGCCGTCGGCCACCAGGAAGGGCGGCAGGCCCGACAGGTGGGTGTCCATCAGCAGCGCGATCCGCCGTTCCGACAGTGCCCCTGTCTCGGCGATGGACAGGGCCAGCACGTCGGCGGCCAGCGCCACAGGCTCGGCGTGGAAGTTGCCGCCCGACAGGATGTCGCCGCTGTCCGGAAAGACCAGCGGGTTGTCGGAGACGGCGTTGGCCTCGCGTTCCAGCACGCCCGCGGCGAAGCGCAGATGGTCGAGCACCGCGCCCATCACCTGCGGCTGGCAGCGCAGGCTGTAGGGGTCCTGCACCGTTTCGTGTCCCTCGCGGTGGGAGTCGCGGATGCCGCTGCCCTGGAGCAGGGAACGGTAGACGGCGGCCACGTCCCGCTGGCCGGGTTGGCCGCGCAGGTCGTGGATGCGCGCGTCGAAGGGGCCGTCGCTGCCCAGCGCCGCGTCGACGCTGAGCGCCCCGGCGACCAGGGCGGCGGCGAAGCCGTCCTCCGCCGCGGCCAGCCCGGCCAGCCCCAGCGCGGTGGATACCTGCGTGCCGTTCAGCAGGGCCAAGCCTTCCTTGGCTTCCAGTACCAAAGGCGCCAGCCCGGCGCGGGCCAGCGCGGCGGCGGCGGGCAGCCGCTCGCCGTCCACGTCGGCCTCCCCCTCGCCGATCAGCACGCCGGTCAGGTGGGCCAGCGGCGCCAGATCGCCGGACGCCCCCACCGACCCCTTGGCCGGCACCACCGGCAGGACGCCGCGGTTGTAGAGGGCCAGCAACGCCTCGATCACCGCCATGCGCACGCCGGAATGGCCGCGCGCCAGCGCGTTGATCTTCAGCGCCAGGATCAGCCGCACCACGCCCGGCGGCAGGTCCGGCCCGGTGCCGGCGCTGTGCGACAGGACGAGCCGCCGCTGCAACTCCCGCACCTGATCCGGGGGGATGCGCTTCTTCGCCAGCAGGCCGAAGCCGGTGTTCACGCCATACACCGCACGCTCCCCGCCCGCCGCCTCCGCGACCGTGCGGGCCGAGTCCTCGATGGCCGCGCGGCAGCCGGGCGCCAGGGCCAGGACGGGCGGGTCGCGCAGGATGCGGCGCAGGTCGGGCAGGGCCAGATGGCCGGGGTCGATGGTCAGCGTGTCGGTCATTCGGTGTTCCTTCCGGCGGGGCGAACAGGGCAGTCCTTCACATGAGGAGCCGTTGTCGCCTGCGCAAAGGGGGTGGTTTTCAGTGGCATTCCTGTGATGTCCCTCAATCTTCAGATTTCATTTACCAAAAACGCGCCAACTGACCTCGCCTGCATCCAGTGGGCACTGCCGCAAACGGTGACAATTGGAGGGCTATAAATGCCTCGCCTGTTTTCTCGCGGGTCTGAAAAGACCAATAAAGATATGGCTCACGGGGGACGTTACTTCACCCGGGTACTCGTTGGTGCATTTGTCTTCAGCGCCACCATCAATCTCCTGATGTTGGCGATGCCGCTTTATTCCCTTCAGGTCTTTAGTCGGGCCATTCCGTCCGGCAACATCGATACGCTGGTCATGCTCACGGTCATCGTCGTCATGGCCCTGACGTTGAGCGCCGCCATGGAAACGGTGCGGGCGCGCATCCTGGCCCGCGCGGGCAACGCGCTGGAGGTCACCTGGCGCCGCCGGCTGACCGCCGACGTGCTGGACGCCTCGGGCCGCGGCCGTCCGGACACCGCCCCGGTCAGCGACCTCATGGAGGTCAAGGGCGCGATGAGCCGCCCGTCGCTGCCGGCCCTGATGGACCTGCCCTGGGTGCCCCTGTACGTCATCGGCATCTACCTGATCCACCCGCTGCTCGCCGTGATCCTGGTCGCCGCGATGATCATCATGACGGCGCTGGGCTATCTGAGCAACTGGGCGGTCCGCCACTTCGCCGAGGACAGCAAGGCCCCGGCCAGCCGCTCGCAGCGCCTGTTCGACTCCCTGCTGTCGCGGTCGGAGACGGTGCGCGGCCTGCGCATGGGGCCGAGCGCGCTGGACACCGTGGCCCGTGACGCTATGACCACCTCCGCCCTGCAGGGCCGCTCGACCGAGCGCGCCGCCGCCATCGGCGCCTTCACCAAGTGGGTCCGCATGGTCATCCAGATCGCGGTGACCGGCGTCGGCGCCCTGCTGGTGATCGAGCAGCACCTGTCCTTTGGCGGCATGATCGCCACCTCCATGCTGGTCGGCCGCGCCCTCGCCCCGGTCGAGCAGAGCGCCGGCGCCTGGGCGCAGATCCAAAAGTCCTACCAGGCCTTCCGCCGCCTGTTCCCGCTGCTGAAGCGCCTGTCGCTGGAGCCGGAGCGCCCGACGATCCCGGTGGAGCGCGAGCGCCTGACCGTCGAGAACCTGCTGTTCGTCTCCCCCCGCGACCAGAAGCCGATCCTGCGCAGCGTCACGCTGGCGGTGGAGCCGGGCCAGACGGTGTGCATCGCCGGTCCCAACCGCTCCGGCAAGTCGGTCCTGGCCCGTCTGCTGGCCGGCGTGGCGATGCCGTCGGCGGGCACCGTGCGGCTGGGTGGTCTCGCCGTTGCCTCGCTGAACCCGGAAACCCCGGAGCAGGGCATCGGCTACATGGCACAGGGCGCCGATCTGCTGCCCGGCACCATCGCCGAGAACATCGCCCGTTTCACCGAGACGACGCGGGAGAAGGTCGAGGACGCCGCCAAGCGCGCCGGCATCCATTCCTGGGTCGAGAGCCTGCCCGGCGGTTATGAGACCGAGGTGACCGACCCGCTGTTCCCGATCACCGGCGCCTCCGCCCGCCTGATCGCCCTGGCCCGCGCCGGCTACGGCCGCCCGTCGCTGATGGTTCTCGACGAGCCGTCGGCCGGCATGGACGAGATCGGCCACAAGGCGGTGCGCGAGTTCATCGTCGAGGCCAAGAACAGCGGCGTCACCACCATCGTGCTGACCCATTCCCCGGCCTTCGTCGACATTTCCGACAAGACCTTCGTTCTGAAGAACGGCATGGCGGTCGAACTGCCGCAACGCCAGCAGGAGCAGCAGGGTCCGAACTGGAGCCGCCTGCGCAACATCGGCCCGGCGCCGGTGCAGAGCGCCGCCGGCTGACGCCGGAACCTCCAGACCAGACCCCAGCACCTCCGGCGATCAAGGACCGATTGTTATGACCGACACCACCATGAACACCTACAAGACGAAGACCATGACGTCGATCGGCGCGCTGCGCGCGCTGGTTCCCGACACCCGGGTCAGCGGGCTTCTGGCCGGCGGCTTCATGGTGCTGGCGGTGGGCTTCGGCGGGATGACCGCCTGGGCCGCGCTCGCCCCGCTTCACAGCGCCGTCATGGCCTCCGGCGCGCTGGCCCCGGAGACCGGCCGCAAGATCGTGAAGCACACCGAGACCGCCCAGATCGAGGAGATCCTCGTCAGGGAAGGCGACACGGTGAAGGCCGGTCAGGTCCTGATGCGGCTGGACAGCACCGAGGCGGCGACCCGGCTCCAGGTGCTCAGCACCTCCTGGCTGGAGACCCAGGCGCTGGAAGCGCGCCTGACCGCCGAGCTGTTCGAGCAGCCCGCCATCGAGTGGCCGGAGGAGTTGCTGCGCCGCCGCGGCACCGACCGCATGGTGGAGAAGCTGATGGGCAACCAGGAAACCCTGTTCCAGGTCCGCCGCAACCAGCTCGACACCGAGGCCAAGCTGACCAAGGAGCGCGTCGTCACGCTGCGCGAGGAGGGCAAGAGTCTTCAGGAGCAGCGCAAGTTCCTGGCCCGCGAGATCCAGCTCATCGAGGACGATCTGCGCATCACCCAGGGTCTGCTGTCCCGCGGCAACGCCACCCGCACCAAGCTGGTCGAGCAGCAGAAGGAAGAGGCGCAGCTCAAGGGCCGCGACCGCGAACTCGAGGCCCGCGTCGCCCAGGCGAACCAGGCCGCCGTGGACGCCGAGGGCGACCTTCTGCGCCGCCGCAACGACTTCCGCGAAAAGGTTCTGGTCGATCTGGAGAAGTCCCGCGGCGACGTCATCCGCCTCGCCGAGCAGATCCGCGACGCCGCCAACCGGCTGGAGACCCGCGCGATCAAGGCTCCGGACGCCGGGACCGTCGTGATGCACAGCCATTGGGCCGCCGGCGGCACGATCACCGCCAACGAGCCGATCCTGGACATCATTCCGGACGACCGCGCCCTGCTGGCCGAGGTGAAGGTCCAGCCGAAGGACATCAAGTCGCTGACCGTCGATCTGCCGGTGAAGGTGCAGTTGACCGCCTATGACAGCCGCGTCGTCGGCTCGCTGGACGGCACGGTGACCTACGTCTCGGCCGACCGCGTGATGGACCCGATCACCCGGCAGGAATCCTACATCGCGCGGATCAAGCTAAAGGACAGCGATTCCCATCAGGTCCACAATCTGACGATCAAGCCGGGCATGCCGGTGGAGGCGCGCATCCTGCTGTCCGCCCGCACCCCGCTCGACTATCTGGTGCAGCCGCTGTCGCACTCCTACGTGAAGGCGTTCATCCAGGAGTAACGGCAGGGGTAGGGAGCGTCACGCTCCGCGATGGTTGAAAGAAAAGGGCGGCTTCCCATGGGGGAGGCCGCCCTTTCTTGTTTGGCGAAGCGGACCGCTATCAGCCGCGCGGGCCGTGCAGGCGCCGCGCCGCGAGGTCCAGAGCCAGCTTCAACTGGGCCAGCGAGTAGGGCTTGTTGACCACGCCCAGCGGGTAGGTCTCGGTGATGCGGGCCATGATCGCGTGGTTGGCGTAGCCGGACAGGAAAATGGAGCGGATGCCGTAGTTGGCGCGCAGACGCCGCGCCGCTTCGATCCCGTCGCCGCCGGCCAGCCGCACGTCCATCAGCGCCACGTCGGGACGCTCGCGCCCGGCGATGGCCACCGCCTCCTCCTCGGTGCGGGCGGTGCCGCAGACGATATGGCCGAGGTCCATGGCCGCCATCCCTACCGCCTCGGCGGCCAGGGATTCGTCTTCGACGATCAGCAACCGCAGCGGACGGACCGTCGCCGGGGTATCGCGCCGGGTGGAGTCTTTCCGGTCGGCCTGGACGGCCGGGCCACAGCGGTGCCGCCATTCCAGGCTGGACGCCGGTCGTGCTCCGAAGGCCGGTCGGGCCAGCGTGTCCACATCATCCCGTGCCATGACCACCCCCATGCGTCGCCGCAGGTGTTATTGGTAAGGATTCATTTACCAAATAAAGTGGTATCCACACCCCTTTCGGAGTTCAAGGAAAATCGGTGTGATGTGGGTGCGTTCGGATGAGGTGCGACCTTCCCGCAACAAAGCGGCGAAGACGGAGGATCAGCGTTTGGGCCGGCTCAGCCAGTCCACGTTTCCGCTGCGGGGAACGGCGCCGTTGGCCCCGGAACCGCTTTTGCGTCCGGAGAGGGGCGACAGCCAGGAGGGGGGCGGAGCCGCATCGGGAGCGGGGTCCGGTGCCGCCGGGCGCTGCGGCGCCGGGGCGGGCGAGCGTGGGACGAAGGGCGACAGAACCGGCGCCGGTGGCGGTGGCGATGAAGGCGAGGGATCGTCGCGCAGCGTTTCGGCTGCGAAGGAGGGAGCAGGTTCGCCGGACGGCGGTGGCGCGTAGGTTTGCGGAGCCGTCTGTGGTGCGGGTTGCGGAACCGCCGGAGCCGCGGCGGACGGCTGGAGACGCGTGTCGGCGACGGCCCGCGTGGGGCGGTCGTCATCGTCCACCGGGCCGGTCTGGGTGTTGATGCGCCGCGCCTCGTCACGTATGGACAGCAGGGTGGAGACGGCGAACTGGAGCAGCGGCGCCATCGTCTCGGAGTTCGCCAGTTCCTCCGCCGTCAGGGCGGCGAAGCGCCGGCGCACCTGTTCCACCGCGTCCTCGATGCTGTCGCGCAAGGCGCCGGTGTCCTGGAGAACGCGCTCCAGATCCTCCCGAAGGGCCGAAATCTCGCAGGCTTGGCGCAGCTCGTGGAAGCCGATGGGCGTCCCCGGCGTCCGCCCGGAGTCGGCGGTCCGCTGATCCTGAGATCGGAAATCATAGGGCATCTTCGCCAAACGCCGGGCCCTATCCTGCAATCCTGCCGGAGACCAAGGAAGGTTGCCGTGTCACAGGTTTAATGCGGTTGAACATGGTTGGAAACCGTTTGCGCACCCCAATCGCTTGTACTATTTTTTCCGCACCGGGGGGAACGGAATCCTGCGGTATCACAAATCCTACCCACCCCTCCCCAGAACCACGCATGCCGGGTACTCACGGTGTCGATTGATCGCGCGGAACTGGAACGGCTTCTTGCCGACCGTCCGACTGGAAACCGCTCGGCCATGCAGGCCGTTCGCGAAAGCTACGCCGACATCGGCCTGATGCGCGAGCGCGGCCTGTCCTGGGCGGAAATCTCCGATGTGCTGGCAAAGCTGGGCGTCACCGCCCGCGACAGCCAGCCGATCTCCCCCGTCACGCTGCGCTCCGCCTTCTTCCTCGTGGGGAACGAAGGGCGCGACGGTGGCGAGGACGGGCAGGACGAGGGCGGCATGACCCCGCGCGAAACGCTGGACGCGGTGCACCGCGCCGCCCTCGCCGCCGGACAGCCGAGCGATGCCGAGCCGGACGCCACCGAGGATGCGGCCACTGATCTGGAAGCGGGACTCGTTCCCGCTTCGGAGCCTGAACCGGATGGCGGTCCGGAACCGGCTCCCGAACAGGAAATCTCGCCGGACCCCGCTCCGGCCGCTCCGGCGCTGTCGGTGACGCCCCTCGCGGAACCCGCCGATTCTCTGGACGAGCCGGTTCCGATTCCCCAGGCGCCGGACCTTCACGTTTCAACACCTCAAGATTTAACAACGAACAGACCCTGGAAAGGCGATCGCATGCTGGGCACCATCTTCGTTCTCAACGACCGCGGTGGCGTCGGCAAGACGCTGCTGTCCCATCACCTGATGGCGACCGCCATGCTCGAAGGCCTTCAGCTCAAGGTCGTCGAATATGAGGTGAACGAGCGCCTGAACCGCCTGTTCGGCCCGGAAGTGGTGGAGCACCGCCGCATCACCCAGGACTTCATGAACATGATGGGCTCGGGCGACGGCTTCTATGAGTTCTGGGACCAGATCGGCCCGGAACTGCAGCGCGGCGGCCGCCTCTTCGACTTCGGCGGCAACATCTCCCAGTGGTTCTTCAACTGGGCCGAGGTGTCGGGCTTCGACTACTACGTCGGCGAGGGCGAGCGGCTGACCTTCATGGTGCCGGTCACCGTCGATCTGGCTTCGCTTTCCACCGGCATGAACACGCTGGAGCGCATCGCCACCATCGCCCCGAAGGCCAAGCGCGTCCTGGTCGAGAACGGCTTCTCCGGTCCCTTCTCGCAGCTCGACGACAGCCAGTACGCCCGCCGGAAGGCGGAGATGGTCGAGCGCGAGGGCGTGGAGGTCATCTCCATGGCGCCCTGCACGGCCCCGGCCTGGGCGCGCCTGACCGGCCACCGCATCGACGAGGTGGCGCAGATGACCCGCGAGGATCTGGTGAAGCTGGGCATGACCCCGCCGGTCGCCTCCCGCTCGCTGATCATCATCCACGAGTGGCTGCGCACGATGCGGCAGGCGCTGTCGCCCTACCTGCGCGACGCCTTCAACCAGTCCACCAGCCCGGCTGGCAAGACCGGCGCCCGTCAGGGCGCGCTCTGAGCGGACGACGCATCGCCAGCATGCGGGAACGGGGGCCTTCGCGGCCCCCGTTTCTTCTTGTCGAACGGAGAAATTACGCGAAGGCTTCGACCAGCGCCGCGAACTCCTGCGGGCGTTCGGCGTGGAGCCAGTGGCCCGCGCCCTCGATCATCTCGATGGCGGCCTTGGGGAAATGGCGGCGGATGGCCGCGTGGTTGTCCGGCACGATGTAGTCGGACCGGGTGCCGCCGATGAACAGGGTGGGGCCGTCGTATCGGGCGTCGCCCAGATCCGGGAAGCCGATCAGGTCGCTCATGCGGGCGCCGATGGCGTCGAGGTTGATCCGCCAGTGAAACGACCCTTGCTCCAGAACGAGATTCTGCAGCAGGAAGGAGCGCAGGGGGGCTTCCGGCACCGCGTCCACGAGCTGTGCCTCGACCTCCGAACGGCGGGTGCAGCCTTCCAGCTTGGCCTGCTTCATCGCCGCCACGAAGGGGGCGTGGGTGTGGGTGTAGGCGACCGGCGCGATGTCGGCCACGGCCAGTCGCTCCACCCGGTCGGGATGGGTCAGCGCCAGGGTCATCGCCACCTTGCCGCCCATGGAGTGGCCGACCACCGACGCCCGCGCGAAGCCGCGGTCGTCGAGGAAGCGGAGCACGTCCGCGGCCATCGCCGGGTAGGTCATCTCGTCCGACCAGGGAGCGCCGCCGTGGTTGCGCAGGTCCAGCGCGTAGACCCGGTGCCGCTCGGCGAAGCGCTTCGCCAGGGTCTGCCAGTTGCGCGCCGACCCGAACAGGCCGTGCAGGACCAGCAGGGGGGTGCCGCCGTTCGCTTCGCCGGCTTCCAGATAGGTGAGGGGAAGACCCTGGGCCATGGACGTTCCGATTGTCTGAAGGTGGGGGATGGGACAATGGGTGGGCGGCGATCCTAGCAGACCGTTTCCGCCCGCCGCCTTCAAATTCCACACGGGCTGGCATGCCGAAAGGGGTGACGCGGGCGGGGAAAGCGCTAGGATGGCGCCGCCCATCAGAGGACCCGTACCACCGTGCTCCGCAACATCCTGTCCGTCGGCGGGCTGACGCTGGTCAGCCGCGTCCTTGGCTTCCTGCGCGACGTTCTGACCGCCGCTCTGCTCGGCGCCGGGCCGGTGGCCGACGCCTTCTTCGTGGCGTTCCGGCTGCCCAACCATTTCCGCGCCCTGTTCGCCGAGGGGGCCTTCAACTCCGCCTTCGTGCCGCTGTTCTCCGCCAAGCTGGTGCAGGACGGGCAGGCCGCCGCCAAGCGCTTCGCCGAGGAGGTGATGAGCCTGCTGCTGGCGGTGCAGCTTCTGTTCCTGGCCGGCATCCTGGCGATCATGCCGCAATTCATGACCGTCTTCGCGCCGGGCTTCGCCGACGAGCCGGAGAAGTTCCGGCTGGCCGTTCTGTTCACCAGCATCACCTTTCCATACCTGCTGTTCATCTCTCTGGAATCACTGCTGGCCGGCGTGCTGAACAGCATGGGGCGGTTCGGGGCGGCGGCGGCGGCGCCGATCCTGCTCAACCTGTGCCTGATCGCGGCGATGGTGCTGGCTGCCCCGCTGATGCCCACGGTCGGCCACGCCCTGTCCTGGGGCGTCTTCGCCGCGGGATTGGCGCAGTTCCTCTATCTGTACTGGGAGGCGAGCCGGGCCGGGATGGGGCTGCGGCTGTCCTTGCCGCGCCTGACGCCCGACGTGAAGCGGTTCCTGACGGTGTTGGGGCCGGCAGCGCTGGGGTCGGGCCTGACGCAGATCAACCTGTTCGTGGACACGCTGATCGCCTCGCTGCTGCCCACCGGGGCGGTGTCCTACCTCTATTACGCAGACCGGCTGAACCAACTGCCGCTCGGCGTCATCGGGATCGCTGTGGGGACCGTTCTGCTTCCGGAAATGGCCCGGCGCATCAAGGGCGGCGACGAGCCGGGCGCGGTGGAGAGCCAGAACCGGGCTGTGGAGCTGTCGCTGGTGCTGACCCTGCCGGCCGCCGCCGCCTTCCTGGTCGCCGGCCTCCCCATCGTGTCGGTGCTGTTCCAGCATGGCGCCTTCGGCCCGACCGACGCCGCGCAGTCCGCCGCCACCCTGCAGGCCTACGCGTTGGGACTGCCGGCCTTCGTGGTGATCCGCAGCCTCGTCAACGGCTTCTACGCCCGGCAGGACACGGCGACCCCGGTGCGGGTGGCGCTGGCCGCGACGGTGGTCAATGTGGCGCTGAAGCTGGCGCTGATGGGGCCGCTGGCTCAGGTCGGGCTGGCGGTGGCGACCTCCGTCGCCGCCTGGGTCAACGCCGGGCTGCTGGCGTGGCTGCTGACCCGGCGCGGGCTGTTCAAGGCCGATGCCCGGCTGCTGCGCAACCTGCCGCGCATGGCCATCGCGGCGCTCGCCATGGGCGGCACGCTGTGGCTGGTGCAGACCCAACTCTCGCCCTGGCTGACCGCCCATGGCCTGTTCGAGCGGCTGGGTGGACTGGTGCTGCTCGGCCTTGCCGGCCTGCTGGTCTACGCGGTGCTGGCGGTCGCGCTGGGCCTGCTGCGCCGGTCGGACCTCGGGCGGTTCCGCCGGCGCCGCAAGAGCGTTTGAGGACTAAGCCGCCGGCCCGTTCTTGACGGGGCGGGCCGGGTCGGCGGTCCATTCCGACATCGACCCGTCATAGAGGCGGACCCCGTCGATCCCCGCCAACTCGCTCAGCGCGAACCAGGACACCGAAGCGAGGTGGCCGGTGTTGCAGAAGGTGATCGTCGCGTCGCCCGTCCCGGCTTGATCCGCCAGAGCCTTCACCGCGTCGGCGGAGAGGAAGCGCTTCTCGGCGGCGGAGTAGAAGGCGCCGTTCTCGATCAGCACCGCCCCCGGCAGCGTGCCCGGAACGCGGGCCTGCGGGCTCTTGGCCTTGCCCTCGAACTGCTCGGCGGAGCGGGAGTCCAGCAGCGGGACGGAGCCGCCGGCCACCGCCGCCTCGACCACGGGCAGGGGCGCGCGCAAGTCCTCGCGGGGGGACGCGGTGAAGGTGGCGGCGGGGCGGATGGCGGCGGCCGTGACAACTGGATTGCCGGCGTCGCTCCAGGCGGCGAAGCCGCCGTCCAGCACTGACACGCGGTCATGGCCGAGTGTCCTGAAGGTCCAATAGACGCGCGTCGCGTTCCCCATGTCGGCGGCGCTCAGGCCACTGGCGACCAGCACGACGTGGTCCCCGTTGCCGATTCCCAACCCGCCGATCAGCCCTTCCAGAACGGCGGTGTCGGGCAGCAGGCCCGGAACGCCGTCCACCGTCGCCCGCCAGCCGGCCTTGGCGTAGTCGGAATGGATCGAACCGGGGACGAAGCCGCCAGCCGGCGGCGTGCGCACGTCCAGAACCACGAGGTCCGCGCGGTTGAGGGCGCTTTTCAGCCAAGCGCTGTCCACCAGCGGGCGTTGGGAATCGGTCGTCATGGCTCTGCCTTCGCGGCTGGTTTCACGTCGGGGTTTCACGTCGGGCAGGCAGGGTATCAACACAAAGCGGCGCAGGAAAACCAAATCTGCGCTGTTGTATCCCATCCTTGTCGCAGGGCGCCGCGACGGTCGCCGTTGCCCCGGCGCGCCCGGTGCGGTAACTCTAGTCGGTTGGAAGGGTCCGGTGACCCGGGGTGAAGGAGTGCGGCATGGCCAACATCGACGATCTGCTGGGCGCCGGCTCGTCCGACGACATGAGCAGCGACGCCTTCGCCATCGGCGATGCGCCGGTCGAGATCAAGGTGGTCATCGGCACCGCCATGCTGCGCGTCCGCGACCTGCTGAAGCTCGGCCGTGGCGCCGTCGTGGAGTTGGACCGGCACCTGAAGGACCCGACCGACGTCTATGTGGAGGGCGTGCTCGTCGCCCGCGGCGAGGTGGTCATCGTGGACGACAAGATCGGCGTCACCCTGACCGACTTCGTGAAATCCAGCCGCGAGTGGAAGCGCTAATCTTTCCGCGTTTCGATGCGTTTGCGCAATGACTTGTTCCGGAAGCGAAACGTCATGTTGCGCTCCCGGAACAATCACGATGCGGATTCGCAACGATCCTTACGGCGTCACTCGGCCGGCTCAGGCACCACGATGTCCAGCGGCGTGCCGGTGGCGTGGGCGTAGAGCATCAGGTCGTTCAGCAGCTCGGCCTCCTGCTCGCCGGCGTCCTTGCGGCGGATGGCGACCAGCTTGTCGAGCGCCTTGATGTTGAAGCCGGCGGATTTGACCTCGCTGCGCAGGTCCTTCAGGTCGGCCTTCAGGCCGTCGATCTCGTCCATCAACCGCTCCATGCGGTCGGCGAACTGCTTCAATTGGTCGGCGGCGGTGGTGTTGAAACCGGTCGTCACGACGGAACCATCTCCTTGAGGAACGGGAACCCCGCCGCCTTCGGCGCGCCGGCCGGAGCGCGGGGGGAGGCGCTGTTAGCACAGCTCGCGGCGCTTTGTCCGGGGACAACGCGCGTGGCTTGACGCGGCGTGGCCGGCAATGCTTTCGTGGCTGCGGCCGTTCCTGCGGCGCTGGAGAGCGAACACGATGTCCGACCTGCCGCCGCTTGGCACCCCGCGTCTCTTTTCGAATCCGCGCGCCGACACGGACCACCCCTACGGGCCTTCCGAACGGGCGATCCTGAGCCGTGCCGCCTTCCAGGATGCGATGAGCGAGATCGGCGCCTGGCCGGGCTACGCCCCGACCCCGTTGCGCTCGCTGAGCGGGCTGGCCCGCGCCGCCGGCGTCGACCGCATCTGGTACAAGGACGAGAGCAGCCGCTTCAACCTGCACAGCTTCAAGGCGCTGGGCGGCGCCTACGCCGTTCTGCGCCTGCTGGTGCGCGAAGTGCAGGCCCGCGTGCCCGGCGTTCCGGTGACCGCGCTGGATCTGGTGGTCGGGCGCTACGCCAAGGTGACCCGCGGCATCACGGTGACCACGGCGACCGACGGCAATCACGGCCGCTCCGTCGCCTGGGGGGCGCAGGTGTTCGGCTGCGGCTGCGTCATCTACATTCCCGGAAACTGCTCCCAGGGGCGGCAGCAGGCGATCGAGTCCTTCGACGCCCGCGTCGTCCGCGTGGCCGGCAATTACGACGACGCGGTGCGGCAGGCCGCGGCGGACGCGCGGGAGCATGGCCGGCACGTTGTCTCCGACACTTCCTACACCGGCTACATGGACATCCCCCGCGACGTCATGCAAGGCTACACGGTGATGGTGGAGGAGGCGATCGGCCAGCTTCCGGCCAGCGAACGCCCGACCCATGTCTTCGTGCAGGGCGGGGTAGGGGCCTTGCCCGCCGCCGTCTGCGGCCATTTGTGGGAAAGCTTGGGCCGCCAGCGCCCGCGCTTCGTGGTGGTGGAGCCGCACGCCGCCGACTGCCTGTACCAGAGCGCCGTCAGCGGCCGTCCGACACCCTCCAAGGGCGATCTGGAGACGCTGATGGCCGGCCTCGCCTGCGGGGAGGTGTCCCTGCTGGCCTGGGCGATCCTGGAGCGCGGGGCCGATGATTTCCTGACCATCCCCGACGACGCGGCGGTGGCGACGATGCGCCTCCTGGCCGAGGGGCGGTATGGGGGGCGGCCCATCGTGGGCGGGGAGTCCGGCGTGGCCGGTCTGGCCGGCCTGCTCTGCGCCGCAGCGGACCCGGCGACCCGCACCAGCCTGGGCCTCGCCCCGGACGCCCGCGTGCTGGTCTTCGGATCGGAAGGGGCGACCGACCCCGAGGTCTATGAGTCCCTGGTTGGCCGCAAGCCGGACGCGGTGCTGAACGGCGCCTGATCCCTGCTTTGCCCCCGCTGGACCTGCCATGCGTGGTCTTCCCGCGCTGGTCCCTTGCGCGAGCCCGGCGGGGCGGTCCACCATGGCGCCCCATAAAAATCGGACCTCGCAGACTGGACATCAGGGAATGGACCGCAGAGACGTCAACCCGCTCGTCGCCGCCACGGAGGCCCCGCCCATCGCCGAGGCGTGGCGCTGGGTCGAGGGCCGCAGCTTTCCGGCGGACAAGCCGCTGATCGACCTCTGTCAGGCGGTGCCCGGTTATCCGCCCGCCGACGCGCTGACCGCCCATCTGGCCGAGCAGGTGCGGGCGCCGGACACGGCGCGCTACACCGCCATCGACGGCATCCCGCCGCTGACCGCGGCGCTGGCCCGGCGCACCGGATCGCTCTACGGAGCGGACGTCACTGCGAACGAGGTGCTGATCACCGCCGGCTGCAATCAGGCCTTCGCGGTGGCGGTGATGGGGCTGGCGCGGGCCGGCGACAACGTGATCCTGCCCGCCCCCTGGTACTTCAACCACAAGATGACGCTGGACATGCTGGGCATCGAGGCCCGGCCGCTGGCGCTGCGCGAGGAGAACGGGCTGATCCCAGACCCGGCGGAGGCCGAGCGGCTGATTGACGCCGGCACCCGCGCGCTGGTGCTGATCTCTCCCAACAACCCGACCGGCGCCATCGCCTCGCCCGACGCCGTCGCCGCTCTGTACGAACTGTGCGAGCGGCGCGGCGTGAAGCTGCTGCTCGACGAGACCTACCGCGACTTTCCGGACTGGGAGGGGCGGGCGCCGCATGGGCTGTTCCAGCGGCCCGGCTGGCGGCGCACGCTGGTCCAGCTCTACAGCTTCTCCAAGGTCTACAGCCTCGCCGGCTACCGGGTGGGCGCGGTGATCGCCGACGCCGGCCTGCTGTCCCAGGCGCGCAAGGTGATGGACTGCCTCGCCATCTGCGCCCCGCATGTCGGACAGAAGGCGGCGTTGTTCGGGCTGGAGAATCTCGACGGCTGGGTGGCGGAGAAGCGCGGCGACATCCTGGCCCGCGTCCATGCCTTCCAATCGGCGATGGAGGCCAGCGGCACCGGTTACCGCATCGCCAGCATCGGGGCCTATTTCGCCTATGTCCGGCATCCCTTCGCCGGCAAGCGCGCCCACGAGGTGGCAGAGGGGCTGGCCCGCGATCACAACATCCTGTGCCTGCCCGGTTCCATGTTTGGTCCCGGCCAGGACAATTACCTGCGCTTCGCCTTCGCCAACGTCGACGCGGCGGTCATGCCGGAGATCGCTCGGCGCCTCAAGGAAAGCGAAGCGTAAAGCGTGGAAAGCGAAGCGTAGAAGACGTCAGCGGATCAGGTGGGTGACGATGTTGGCGCCCACCGCCGCCAGATGGTCGGCGTTGTCGCGGTAGTCGAGGCTGCCGGAGAAGCCGCCGGCGGCCCGCACCCGCTCGATCCAGGCGGGGGCGGCGCCCAGCGCGACCAGACGCTTCACCATCTGGTCGGTGGAGCGCAGCGTCATGCGGCCGTTCTCTGCCAGACGCGGGGCATGCACCATGAACTCCGCGGTCGGCGCGGCGTAGCGCGGGTAGCCGGCCAGATAGAGGCCGACGCACATGCTCTCGCAGGACTGCCCGCCGGCCACACGGGTGGCGACGGAGCGCCCCGCCTGCCGCTCCGCCAGCATCAGGTCGATCATGCGGTAGCCCGCGGTCGTGAACCCGCCGGGGCTGGACAGTTCGACCACCACCGGCTGGCCGGCCGGCACGCTGCGCAGCGCGTCGGAGAAGCGCTGCTCCACGGCCGGCGTGATGATGCCGTCCAGCCGCAGCGTGGTGGAGTCCATCTGATCGACGCGGACCAGCGTGGCGTCAGGGAAGTCGGAGGCGACGGGCGGCGGCGCCGGGTTCGGACGGTTCACCGACAGGCTGTCGGCGGTCGCGGCCCCAGACGAGCCGACGGCCAGCAGCAGCCCCAGAACCATCATGCGTGCAGTCGCGCGAACCGGCATCGAAACCTCCTTGCTCTGGGAAGGAGGGTGCCGGGAAATGCTTGCGTGATGGTTAACGACAAGCCTGCCCAAAGGTGCAACGACCCTCGCCGCAGGCTGTTTATGGAGGAAGGCGATCGTTCGGGCTGTGAATGGTGAAACAATTTTGCGCATTCTGCGCCGCGGCCATGCTGATTCTGTGGTCCTTCCACGGCTTATCGGCGGAATTGGTTAATAATGTGGCGCCGCAGCAATTATCGCGCGGCTGCGGAGCGCCGGCCCCGGCAACGGTGCCCGACCATGTGACGCTGGACGGGGCGGCGCGCGGCATGATCGTGGCCGTGCCGGAGGGCTACCGCCCCGACCGTCCGCACAGTCTCGTCGTCGCCTTCCATGGGCGGACCAACAGCAACGCCGAGGTGCGGCGCTACTTTGCCCTGGAGGGGCAGGCGGGGGAGCCGGCGATCGTCGTCTATCCCGCCAGCCTGAAGGACGCCCGCGGCTTGAACGTGTGGGCCGATCCCGGCGACCCGCCGCACCGGCTGCGCGATTTCCGGCTGTTCGACGCCGTCCTCGAGAGCATGGCCGCGACCTACTGCCTGGACATGGGCCGGGTGTTCGTCGTCGGCCATTCGCTGGGCGGGTCGTTCGCCAACAGCCTCGCCTGCGCGCGGGGCGGGGTGATCCGCGGGCTGGCCAGCGTCGGGGGCGGTTCCGCGCGGCCCAAGGACTGCGGCGGACCGGTCGCCGCCATGGTTTTGCACAACCCGCGCGACGAGCAGGTGCCGGTGTCCGAAGCCCTGCGCCTGCGCCGTTCGCTGCTCGCCCAGGATGGACTGCCGACGGGAAGCGAGCCGGACGAGCCGCACCGCTTCAATTGCCGCCGCTACGGCGCTGAGGGCGCGGCGAATCCGGTGTTGTGGTGCCCGCTGGCTGACGACCGGACGCGCAACGGGCGCTTCTACCCGCATCAATGGCCGCAAGGGGTGGGTCCGGCGATCATGGCGTTCTTCGCGCGGCTGGATTGAATCCCATCATCCGCGGAAACGATTGTTTGCAGCACCCATTGCCGCCACCGCTTCATTCCGCCAAGATGCCGTGAAAACGAACATCAGGGATGGAACGCATCGATGTCAGACAGCGCCGCCGTGGCGGCCGCCCTGCGGACGGAGGGGGCGGACAAGGCCGCGCTCCGCCTGGACGGCGTGACCTGCACCTTTCCATCGCCCGACGGACGCGGGCACAGCTACACGGCGGTCCAGGGCGTGACCCTGTCGGTCGCCGCGGGGGAGTTCGTGTCCATCGTCGGGCCGACCGGCAGCGGCAAATCCACCATCCTGAACGTCGCGGCGGGTCTGCTCGCCCCCAGCGCCGGGCGCGCCCTGGCTTTCGGCCAGCCGGTCGACGGGATCAATCCGCACGCCGGCTACATGTTCCAGGCGGACGCGCTGATGCCCTGGAAGTCGGCGCTGGAGAATGTCGCCGCCGGGCTGGAGTTCCGCGGCGTGCCGCGGCGCGAGGCGGAGGAGCGGGCGCTTCCCTGGCTGGCCCGCGTCGGGCTGGATCGCTTCGGCGACCGCTATCCGCACCAGCTCTCGGGCGGCATGCGCAAGCGGGTGGCGCTGGCCCAGACGCTGATCGTCGATCCGAAGATCGTGCTGATGGACGAACCCTTCTCGGCGCTCGACATCCAGACGCGGCAGTTGATGGAGAACGAACTGCTGGAGCTGTGGTCGGCGGACCGCAAGTCGGTGGTCTTCATCACCCACGACCTGGAGGAGGCCATCTCCATGTCCGACCGGGTGCTGGTGCTGTCCGCCGGCCCCGGAGCCCGGCTGATCGGCGAGTACCGGGTGGACCTGGAACGCCCGCGCGACGTGGCGGAGATCCGCATGACGCCGCGCTTCCTCGACCTGCACCGGGAAATCTGGGGGCAGCTCCGCGAGGAAGTGCTGAAGGGCTATGCCCAGACCAAACTGAAATGATGTCCAAGCTGACGTGAGGACCCTATGGCCGTGGCCCGTGTGAAACGCCTGCCGAGCCGCCCGGTGATCCTGCTGCTGCAGGTCGCCGTTCTGGTCGGTTTCTTCCTGCTCTGGCACGTCCTGACCGCGACGAAGATCCTGAGCCCCTTCTTCTTCGGCACGCCGCTGGCGGTGCTGGAGCGCACCTGGAGCGACTTCGCGTCCGGCGTGATCTGGTACCATCTCGGGATCACGCTTCTGGAAACCGCCCTGGCCTTCGCCATCGGCACCATCGCGGGCATCGCCTTCGGCTTCTGGTTCGCCCGCGCGCCCTTGGTTTCCATCGTCTTCGACCCCTACATCAAGGCGGTGAACGCGCTGCCCCGCGTGGTGCTGGCGCCGATCTTCGCGCTGTGGCTGGGCCTCGGCATCTGGTCCAAGGTGGCGCTGGGGGTGACGCTGGTCTTCTTCATCGTCTTCTTCAACGTCTACCAGGGCGTGAAGGAGGTCAGCCCGGTCGTGCTGGCCAACGCGAAGATGCTGGGGGCGAGCAACCGGCACCTGTTCCGGCACGTCTATCTGCCGTCCGCCCTGTCCTGGGTCTTTTCCAGCCTGCACACCGCGGTCGGCTTCGCCATGGTCGGCGCGGTGGTGGGCGAGTATCTCGGCTCCGCCGCCGGCCTCGGCTACCGCATCCATCAGGCGGAGGGGGTGTTCGACACGGTCGGCGTCTTCTCCGGCATGCTGGTGCTGACGATCTTCGTCGTGGTGATCGACGCCGTGGTGACCATCATCGAAAAACGCCTTCTGCACTGGCGCCCGCAGGAGGCGCAGACGACCAACGCGCAGGGATGACTGCGCCATAGCAAGAAACTTGGGAGGGAAGCCATGCGTATGAAAAGCGTGATCGCCGCCGCGGCGGTGGTCCTGGCCTTCGGGATCGGCGGGGCGAACGCCCAGCAGGTCGAGAAGAAGGACCTGAAGCTGGCGGTCGGCGGCAAGCCGCTGCTCTATTACCTGCCGCTGACGGTGGCGGAGCGGCTCGGCTACTTCAAGGAGGCCGGGTTGAACGTCGAGATCAACGACTTCGGCGGCGGCGCCAAGAGCCTCCAGGCGCTGGTCGGCGGTTCGGCGGACATCGTGACGGGCGCCTTCGACCACACGGTGCAGATGCAGGCCAAGGACCAGCCAATCACCGCCGTGGTGCTGCTGGGCCGCTATCCGGGCATCGTGCTGGCCTCGGTCAACAAGGCCGGCACGATCAAGTCGATCAAGGAGCTGAAGGGCAAGAAGATCGGCGTGACCGCCCCTGGCTCCTCGACCAACTTCATGGTCAACTACCTGTTGACCCAGCACGGCATGACGCCGGAGGACGTGTCCTTCATCGGCGTCGGCGGCGGTCCCAGCGCGGTGGCCGCGGTGAAGCGCGGCGAGATCGACGCCATCGCCAACCTCGACCCGGTGATCAGCCAGTTGGAGGCCGACGGCGACGTGACCCCGATCGCCGACACCCGGACGGAGAAGGGCACGCTGGACACTTACGGTGGGCCGTACCCGGCGGCGGTGCTCTACACCACGCCGGCCTTCATCAAGGAGAATCCAAAGACCACGCAAGCGCTGGTCGACGTCTTCGTGCGGACGCTGAAGTGGCTGGATCAGGCCAAGACCGAGGACGTCCTGAAGGTCCTGCCGCCGGAGTACTTCCTCGGCAACCAGACGCTCTACGCCCAGGCGTTCGAGCATTCGAAGCCGACCTACTCGCCCGACGGCCGCTTCTCCCAGGAGGGGGCGGAGGCCGCCTACAAGGTGCTGAAGGCCTTCGACAAGGCGGTGGCCGCGACGGACATCGACCTGTCCAAGACCTACACGAACGCCTACGTCGAGGACTCGCTGAAGCGCATCAAGTGATTGGCGAACAGCCGACCCGCTCGACAATCCGGGGGTGCGACATTCCGTCACCGGCACCCCCGGTCCCCGCGCCGGTAGACTGGACCTAATTCGTCCTGTTTCGATGCGGAGCACCAATCCCATGACGGAAGTGATCTTTTACGGTCTGTCCGGCTGCACGGCGAACGCCAAGCAGAAGCTTCAACTCCAGGCCGCCGGCCACACGCTGGTGGAGCGCGATCTGGCCGCCGAGCCCCTCACCGCCGAAACCCTGCGCCCCTTCTTCGAGGACCGTCCGGTCGAGGACTGGTTCAACCGCCGCGCCGCCGCCGTGAAGACCGGCGCCGTGAAGCCCGACGAGTTGGACGAGGAGTCGGCGCTGGCCGCCCTTCTGGCCGACCGCGACCTGATCCGCCGCCCGCTGCTCCAGGTCGGGGCGGACCGCAAGGCCGGATTCGACCCCAACACGCTGCACGCCTGGATCGGCCTGACCGCGTCCGGTGAAAGCTGCGACGACAAGCATTCGCGCGGCGTCTGCGACCACGGCCATCACCATTTCCCGAAGCAGGGCTGAGCGCGGAATCAACTGGCGGGGGGACCGGGCGTAATGGTTGAATGCCGGGTTATGGACCGGCCCGACCAAGAGCTTGCGGAACTCCTCGACACCCTGGGCGCGCGGCTGTCCGCCGCGCCGCCCGGCGCGTTGGCCCATCTGCGGGGTCCGTTGCGGGCGCTGCGGAACCGGCTCGACGCCGTCGTGAAAATCCCGGCTCCGAGCCATCCCATGGAGGATGGCCCCCTGGAGAACGGCGAGACGCATTTCCGCGCGCTGCTGTCCGACGCCATCGGCTGCGTGTCCGAAGGCTTCGTGCTGTTCGGCGCCGACGGGCGGCTGGTGCTGTGCAACGACCGCTACCGCGCCGCCTACCCGCTGCTGTCCGACCATCTGGTTCCCGGCGTCCGTTTCGCCGATCTGCTGCGGGTCGCGGTGGAGCGGGGGGCGGCCGGCGACGATCTGGGCGATCCGTCCGATTGGATCGCCGAGCGGCTGAACCGCCACACCCGCAGCGGGCCGCCGACCGATCACCAGCTCGGCGACGGGCGCTGGTACCGCATCAGCGAGCACGCCACGCGCTTCGGCGGCGTAGTCAAGATCCTCACCGACATCACCGAGCTGAAGCGCCACGAGGAGGCGCTGGCCGACAGCGAGGCGCGCTACCGCCGGCTGGTCGAGATGGCGCCCTACGGCATCCTGATCTGGGACGGGCAGCGGTTGCGCTTCACCAACCGCTCCGCCGCGCTGATCCTGGGCAGCGGGGATCCCGACGCCATGCTGCGCATCCCGCTCGTCGAGGCGACAGAGTTCGACGGGGTGCAGCGCCTGTTCGACTGGCTGCCCCCGCCCGACAGCGGCCTGGAAGCCCCGCCGCCGGTCGAGGCCCGCTTCGTCACCGCGCAGGGTGCCCTGCGGGAACTGGAGGTCGGCATCCACCCCTTCGCGGTCGAGGGAGAGGCGGCGTGGTTCCTCGTCCTCACCGACATCACCGGGCGCAAGCAGGCGGAGCGCGCCATCCAGCAGGCGCAGAAGATGCAGGCCATCGGCCAGTTGGCCGGCGGCATCGCCCACGAGTTCAACAACATGCTGACGGCCATCGGCGGCTTCGCCCAGATGGCCCGCCGCGCCCCGCAGGACCGCCCGCGGGTCGAGCAGTGCCTGACCGAGATCGTCAAGGCGACCGACCGCGCCTCCGGCCTGACCGCCCAGCTACTCAGCTTCGGGCGGCCCGGCCAGACCGACGCGGCGCGTCCGGTGCGCGTCGGCGCGGTGATCGACGATTTGCGCCGCTTCCTCGGCCCCACGCTGGGCGAGCGCCACCCGCTGCGGACCGAGGGCGCCGGGGGCAGGGCGGTGGTGACCATCGACCCCGCCCTGCTGCACCAGTCGCTGCTCAATCTCGTGCTCAACGCCCGCGACGCCATGCCGGAGGGCGGCCCGATCACCATCGCGGTGGAGCGGACGGACGATCCCGGCGTGTCCATCACCGTCGCCGACACCGGTTGCGGCATCGATCCGGCGGTGGTGGACCGCATCTTCGAACCCTTCTTCACCACCAAGGAGCCGGGGGCCGGGACCGGGCTGGGGCTGGCGCTCGTCTATTCCACGGTCGCGCGGGCCGGCGGCGCGGTGGAGGTGGACACGGAGCTGGGGCGCGGCACCGTCTTCACGCTCCGCTTCCCGGTGGAGGACGCTGCGGAGCTGCCGGACGCGGACGCCCCCGGTCTGGACGATCCCGTCTTCCTGGACGCGGAGAATGAGGAGATGGAGGGGCTGTCGATGGCCGCCACCGTCCTGCTGGTGGAGGACGAGGCGCAGGTGCGCGACTTCATCCGCCTGACGCTGGAGGACATGGGCATGCGGGTGGTCTGCGCCGCCGACGGCGCGGAGGCCCTGCGCGCCTACGCCGACCATGGCGGGGCCTTCGACCTGCTGGTGACCGACCTCGTGATGCCGCAGGTCGGCGGGGCGTCGGTGGCCCGCGCGCTTCGCCGGGAGAATCCGGATCTGCCGACCGTCCTGATGTCCGGCTACCCGCCGGAGACGGAAAGCCTGGACGACCTGCTGGCCGATCCGAAATCAGGCGGGCGCCGCATCGTCTTCCTGCGCAAGCCGATCAACCCGGACGAGCTGGCCGACACGATCCACGCGCTGCTGATCTGATGGCGGGACATCGATGAGCGCCGTTCCGCCGCCTTCCCCGCTCCCGACCGACGGCATTCCCATCGGCGCTTACGACGTCGACGCCCTTCTCGGCGAACTGAGCGGCGACGCGCCGGAGGAGGCGCCGGAGTCCGCCGTCTGCGTCCGGGTCGAGGAGGTCTTCGCCCCCGCCGCGCGATTCCTGATCGCGGAGGAGCTGGCGGAGTTCCTGGAGGCGCGCGGCATCACCCCCACCGAATTCCTGCACAAGGTGGAGCCGCAACGCTCCTTCCTCGACTGGCCGCGCCGCGCCCAGGTGCTGGAGCGGGTGGCGCAGCGGCAGGCCCGCCCCGGCCGCCGCTCCCCCGCCATGCGGCTGGAGGAGCTGAAGCGGCTGGAGCAGGAGGTGCTGGCCGTCACCGCCCGCCGCGCCCACGGCGGTGCGGCCCTGTCCATCGACGCCAAGCAGTTCGCCGCTACGGTCGCCCAGACCATGGCGCGGACGCCGGGATTCGCCGGGCGTCACACCATCGATTGCTGGCTGTCCGCTTGGTTGGGAGAAGGGCGCAACCACGAGCTTCGGCTGGTGCGAATCCTGTCGCTCGACGGGGACGGGCTGTCCGGCGAGGGCATCGCCATCCTCGACCAGATCGTCGGGGAGATGCTGGCCAACGGGCTGGTGGTCGAGGCGCTGTTCGGCTGGGCGGACGGGCTGCGCGGCGTGCTCGACGCCATGGCGATGGTCTGGCGGGGCGAGGCGCCGTCGCACCCCGACGCCCCGGCGGTGCTGCACCGCCTGTCCGCCTTCGTCGTCCGCCATCAGGCGCGCGCCGCCCGGCTGGGGCTGGAGGCGGGGGTTCACCACGCCCTGCTCGGCGATGCGCCGCTGTCCGGCACCAAGGCGGAGCCGAACAGCGTGGCGGCGGTGCTGGACGAGCTGTCGGCGATCAGCCTCCTCGCCGCCCGCCTGACGGTGAAGGGCGGGGTGATCGGCGGGGAGCGCACGACCCGGCTGATCGACCGGCGGGTGGCGCTCCTGCTGTCCGGCGCGCGGCTGGAGGCGGTGCTGCACGCCAAGAGCCACTACGCCCGCATCGTCGATCTGCTGGCCTTCGAAGGGGCGGTGTCGGGGGAGCGCAGCCGGCGCATGATTGTCGCCCATCTGCGCCGCCACCTGGAGGCCCGCGACTTCACCCAGCGCCTGTTCGAGACGGCCCGCACGCCGCGCGCCCGCATCAAGGCGCTGGCCGACCTGCAACGGCGGGTGCAGCGCTCCACCCTGCCGGACGGCCTGCGCGAGCGCTACGTCCGCATGCTCGACGAGATCCAGAACACCTTCCTGCGCACCAACAAGGTCTTCGCCCGCATCGCCAAGGACCGCCCGCCCCACGTCGACGAGGTCATGGAGTTCGCCAGCCTGCTCGCCGAGGGCGCCTTCACCGAGGGGAAATGCGTGGCGGCGGCGCGCGAGCTTGTCGGGCACCATGTCCGTTCCACCGCCTTCCTGCGCGGCTACCTCGCCCGTTGCAAGGACGCGACGGAGCAGCGGGCCGAGCGCTTCGCCCATTTCTTCGCGACGCTGGCCGGCGCCGGCCTGCCGATGCGCGCCATGAACACGCTGCGCGTCCTGCTGGCCGACGACGAGCCGGCCGCGCGCGGCTATGTCGAGATGATCCTGCGCGACCTCGGCATCACCGACCTGACCATCGCCCAGGACGGGCGCGAGGCGCTGACCCGATTCGAGGAACGGCAGGGCGCCTTCGACCTCATCGTCTGCGACTGGAAGATGCCGCGCCTGTCGGGGCTGGAGTTCCTGAAGCTGGTCCGCGCGGTCCGACCGGACATGCCCTTTCTGATGGTCACCGCGCTCGCCACCATCATCGCGGTCGAGGAGGCCATGGCCCACGACGTCACCGCCTACATCGCCAAACCCTTTTCTCCCGAACAGCTCGAAGAGAAGATCCTGGTTCTGGTCAACCGGCGCTGAGCGGTGAAAATCGTATGCTCACGGTAGAATCCGGTCGTACGAAGGCGAACAGCGAAACCGGCTGTTAACGGCTCCCCTCCTATTACGGGTCTATGCACGGCGCGCCTTGCGCGGCGGTACACCCATGACAATGGAGCGGGGCTCCGTGGATCTTTCCGGCCGGGGCGGGCTGCCCCCCACCGACACCGACCTCGACGTCCGTGCCGTCCGGCCGGCCGGGGAAGCGGCAGCGCGCCGCGGGCTGGGCGGGCTGACCGACCTGCTGTTCCTCATGCTCGGCGCCGCCGGCCTGCTGGCCGTGATGATGCCGGAGGAGGGGCGCGACCGGCTGATGCTGCCGCTCGGCGTGATGACGCTGGCGATGGCGGCGCTGGCCGTCCTTTCGGTGCGCCGCGCGCGCGCTGCGGCGGCGGCTCTGGACCGCTCCGCCCGTCTGCTGCGCACCGCCAACGAGGAATTGGCGGCCAGCCGCCAGCGCTTTCGCGACTTCGCCGAGGCCGCGTCCGACTGGTTCTGGGAAAGCGCCTCCGACCATCGCTACACCTATGTGTCCGAACGGCTTCCGGAGCTTCTTGGCGGTGATCCGGCGCCGGTGTTCGGCGATTCGCTGCTCGACCTCGGTGCGTTGGTCGAGGACACCGACACCTGGCTCGTCCAGCTGGCCGACATCGAGGCCGGGCGAGCCTTCCGCGATCTGGAAATTATGCTGCGCGACGGGGCGGGCGACACCCGTGTCTTCCGCATAAGCGCCCAGCCCTTCACCGACGCGGACGGGCGGTTCGCCGGCTACCGCGGCACCGGCATCGAGACGACCGCGGAGACGCTGGCCCTGGTCGAGGCGCGCTTCATGCAGTCGGTGGTGCACGACGCGCTGTCCAGCATTTCCGAGGGCTTCGTGCTGTTCAGCCCGGACGACCGGCTGATCTTCTGCAACGAGCGTTACCGCAGCGCCTATCCGAATCTGGCCGACGTGCTGGTGCCCGGCACCGCCTTCAAGGACATCCTGCGCGCCGCCGCCGAGCGCGGCGGCTATGACGGCGACGACCGCGAGATGGCGAACTGGATCGCCGAGCGGATGAAGCGCCACCTGCTGCACACCGACCCGGTGGACGGGCGGCTGTCCGACGGGCGCTGGTACCGCATCAGCGAGCACGCCACCGGCTCCGGCGGCATCGTGAAGATCCTGATGGACATCACCGAACTGAAGCGGCGCGAGGAACAGCTCGCCGGCCAGACGGAGCGGCTGGAGGCCACCGTCAGCGCGCTCAGCGAGAGCGAGAAGCGCTACCGCCAGCTGGTCGAGCTGGCGCCCTACGGCATCGTCATCTGGGACCGCCGGGCCATCCGCTTCGGCAACGCCGCGGCGGCGTCCATCCTGGGGGTGGGCGGCAACGACGGGCTGGAGGGGGTGGACCTCAACCGCTTCATCGTGGAGGCGGAGACGGTGACGACGCGTTTGGGGCTGGGGCTGGGGCTGGGCGCGGAGGGCGACCACCAGCGCGTGGAATGCGCGATCGCCCGCCCGTCGGGCGAACAGCGCCACGTGGAGATCGGCGCCTTTCCCGCGGTCTACCAGCGGGAACCGGCGGTTCTCCTGGTGCTGAACGACGTGACCGACCGCCGCCGTGCCGAGGCGGAGCTTCAGAAGTCGCAGAAGATGGAGGCGGTGGGCCGCATGGCCGGCGGCATCGCCCACGAGTTCAACAACATGCTGACCGCCATCGGCGGATTTGCCCGGCTGGCCGAACGGGCGCCGGACGATCCGGCGCGCGTCACCACCTGCGTGCGGGAGATCGCCAAGGCCTCCGACCGGGCCGCCGCGCTGACCGCGCAGCTTCTCGACTTCTCGCGCCGCCGCCCGTCCGACGAGACGGAGGTGGTGGCGCTGGCGCCGCTGGTGCGCGACCTGAAGATCTTCCTGAAGCCGCTGATGAGCGCCGGCATCGACCTGGACATCCGCATCGGCGACGGCGACGCCCACGCCGTCGCCAACCCGGTGATGCTGAACCAGGCCATCCTGAACCTCGCCCTCAACGCGCGCGACGCCATGCCGGACGGCGGGCGGCTGACCATCACGCTGGACAGCGCCCTGCCGGATACCGGCTTCTTCGGGCGGCACGGCGCGCTGGCGCACGGCCGCTACGCCGTAATCCGCGTCATCGACGAGGGCTGCGGCGTGCCGGAGGCGGTGCGCGACCGCATCTGGGAGCCCTTCTTCACCACCAAGGAGCCGGGCAAGGGCACCGGTCTCGGCCTGTGGATGGTCTACGGGACCGCCCGGCAGGCCGGCGGCGCCGTGGAGATGGAGGCCGGGCCGGACGGGCGCGGCAGCGTCTTCTCCATCCATCTGCCCGCCGTTCCCGCCCCCGTGAAGGCCGGTTCGCCGACTGACGGGCTGGGGCTGGGCGAGGACGAGGGTGCCGCCATCCTGCTGGTGGACGACGAGGACTCCGTGCGCACCTATGTCCGGCTGGCGCTGGAGGAGGCCGGCTGCACGGTGACGGAGGCGGTGGACGGGCTGGATGCGCTGGAGCGCTGGGACGAATGCGGCGGGCTGTTCGACGCCGTGGTGTCCGACATGTCGATGCCCCGCATGAACGGCCTGGAACTGAGCCGCGCCCTGGCGGAGCGCAACCCCGATCTGCGCATCCTCTTCCTGACCGGCTACGCGTCCCATGAAACGGCGGCGGACATGACGGCACAGCCCGGCCGCCGGATCGTCATGAAGCCAGTGGCCCCGGACCGCCTGATCGAGGCGGTGCGCGGGCTGCTGGCCGAATGAGACGGGGTTAGGGCATGGCATCGGACCAGAGCATCGCGGACGGCCGGGACCTGGAGACGGACGGCGGAAGCGATACCGCCGTCTGCCGGACCCCGGAGGACTTCTACACCCCGCAGGGCCGGGACAGCATCGGCCGGCATTGCCAGCGCTATTTCGATGAGAACGCGCTGACTCCGACCGAGCTTCTGCACTCCCCCCGCCATCAGCAGAGCCTGTCCAACATCCCGACCTTCGTCGCCATCCTGCAGCAGGCGGAGCGGGCGATGGACCGCAAGGGCGCGCTGACCGCCCTGGTCAACGAGGTCGCCCGGGTGACCCGTGAGCGGCTGAAGGACGCCCAGCCGCCGGACCTGACGCCGGCCACCTACGCCGCCACCGCGGAGCGGCTGATCGCCGCCCGCGACGCCTTCACCGGGCGCTTCATGGTCGATGCGGCGCTGACCACGCACCTGTATCAAGGCCGCAGCTTCGCCGAGAAGGCGCGGCTTCTTCTGGAACTGGCGGACGGCCTGGAGGACGCCGACGCGCTGGCGCCGCTCGACCGGCTGCTCGGCGAGATCCTGCGCAGCGACACCGGCACGGCCTCCTGCTCCCTGGACGCTGCCTTCGTGGACCGGGTGGACATGATCGTGTCGCTGATCGCCGGGGACAAGCCGCTGTCCGACGAGGCGCCACCGGTCTTCAAGGGTCTTGAGACGCTGGTGCGCCGCACGGCCATGCCGGTGCTGAGCGACAGCCTGATCTTCGCGCTGCGCCGTGAATTGTCGAAGCCCGACCGCTTCACCATCACCAGCGCCGGCGACCTGTTCGGGGTGGAGGCGGTTCAGCGGGAGATCATGGCGCTGAGTCAGGTGTCCCAGCGGCTGCGCACGGGGGAAGGCTATTTCGGCGGCGCCCGGACGGAGGCGGCGCTCCAGCGGCGCAGCGCTCTGCTCGTCAACGAGGACACGCTGCCCGAGATCACCAAGGGGCGGACGCTGATGCAGAAGCTCCGCATCCTGTTCGTTCTGCAGAAAATGCCGCTGTCGCCCAGCGCCGAGCGGGCGGTGAACGGCTATCTGACCCAGTTCTTCGACGGGCGGGATTTCGCCGGGCGCCTGCTCGACTGTTGGAAGGAGAAGACCGAGAAGCTGAAGGGGCTGTCGGAGGTCCAGAAGCTCGTGCTCGACAGCGCCTTCGCGGAGGATGCCCGCGAGCATATGGCCGGGCAGATCGACGAGATCCAGAACGCCTTCATCCGCACCCAGCGCCTGCTGAGCCCCCTTCAGGGCAAGGACGAGCCGAACCCCGACACGGTGCTGGAGATGGTGCGGCTGGCCGGTGACGGCGCCTTCTGCCGCGGCAAGAGCCGGGCGGCGGTCGCCAAGGCGCTGTACCGGCAGGTGCACCGGCCGCGCTTCGTGCGCTCCTTCCTGCTGGGCGCCACGGGCGGCAAGGAGCGCTCGGCCCGCGCCTCCTGGATGCGCGGGGCGCTGGGGGTGATCGGCGTGCCCTTCATCGATCTCGGCGCCATCCGCGTTCTGGTCGTCGACGACGAGGACGGGCCGCGGCACTTCGTCGAATCGGTGCTGCGCGACCTTGGCATCGGTCACATCGACACGGCGGCGGACGGCCAGGAGGCGTTGCTCCGGCTGGCCGGGGACGGGGCGTACGACCTGATCGTCTGCGACTGGATGATGCCGAAGGCCAGCGGCCTGGACGTGCTGCGCCGCGTGCGCGAAGTGCGGCGCGATCTGCCCTTCCTGATGGTGACGGCGCTCGCCACGCTGAAGGCCGTGGAGCGGGCGCTGGCCCACAATGTCAGCGCCTACATCGCCAAGCCCTTCACCCCGGAACAGCTCGAGGAAAAGATTTTCCTCGTCCTGACCCAGAAATCAGCCCCCGGCGCCTGACCGCGATAGAACACGTCCAAGCGTGACAACTTTCAAACCTCGCAAGGGACATCAATTTTCTGACAGAACAAACAAAACGTCCGCAACGAAAGGTCTATGATCAACGCTCAGTCTTTGGGTTCTATCAAGTAAAACTATTAATGAATGAGTCACGATTTCTCTTATAGCATTCCGATGGCCGAACGGCCGGCGCGCAATCGGTCATCGGCGCGCATTTGTCGGAAGGGTTGTCATGTTCGATAATTTGTCCATCCGCTCGAAGCTCTGGGGGTTGGTGGCTCTGGCGAGCATCGCGTCGGCTGCCGTCGTCGGCGCCGGCCTCTGGCTGAATTACCAGCGCATGCACGCGGACCGCGTCCAGTCCCTGCGCTTCATGGTGGAGGCCGCCCACAGCATGGCCGCCGCTTACGAGGCGGAGGCCGCCTCCGGGCAGATCACGCGGGAGGAGGCCCAGGCCCGCTTCAAACGGTCGCTTCTCGGCATGCGCTACGGCGGGCAGGAATATTTGTTCGCGATCACCCTGGACGGCTTCGGCTTCGCCCATCCCAGCCCGAAGATGATGGGGCAGGACATTTCCGGCGTGAAGGACACCAGGGGGGCGCCGATCCTGATGGACATGGCGCGGATCGCCAGGGCCACGGGTGAGGGAACCTACGGCTATTTCTGGAACGTCGCCCCAGGCAGCGACGAGACGGCGGCGAAGCTGTCCTACATCAAGATCTTCCAGCCCTGGGGGATCTACATCGGAACGGGCGTCTTCGTCGACGACATCCGCGGCGCCTTCCTGGGCACGCTGTGGACCGTCCTGGCGGTGGCCGGCTTGTCGGCGGTGCCGGCGGTCTGCCTGATCGCGCTGGTCGGGGTGCGGCTCAGCGCCACGATCCGCAGCCTCAGCACCCGCATGCACACCCTGGCGGACGGAGACCTCTCCGTCGCCTTTCCCGAGGCGAACCGCCGCGACGAGATCGGCGCCATGGCCAGCGCCGCCCGCGTGTTCCTGAGCAACGCCGAGGAGAAGAAGCGCCTGGAAGCCGATCAGGCCGCCGCTCTCCGCCGCTCGGAGGAGGACAAGCGCCGCACCCTCGCCGGCCTCGCCGAGCGGTTCGAGCGGAGCGTCGGCGAGGTGATGAAGTCGGTGTCTCTCGAAACCGAGGAGATGGAGCGCGAGGCCCAGGAGATGACCCGGGCCGCCGGACAGACCGACCGGCTGGCCGGCGCCGTGGCGGCGGCGACGGAACAGACCTCGGTCAATGTGCAGACGGTCGCCGTGGCGACGGAGCAGCTGTCCGGCTCGGTGGGGGAGATCAGCCGCCGGGTCGCCGACGCCTCGCGGATCGCGCGCGACGCCGCCACCGCGTCGGAGCGGGCCACGGGAAAGGTGACCGGGCTGGCCGAGGCGGTCGGGCGGATCGGCACCGTGGTCAGCCTGATCAACGACATCGCGGCGCAGACCAACCTGCTGGCGCTCAACGCCACCATCGAGGCGGCCCGCGCGGGCGAGGCCGGCAAGGGCTTCGCGGTGGTCGCGGGCGAGGTGAAGAGCCTCGCCAGCCAGACCGCCCGCGCCACCGAGGAAATTGCCGCCCAGGTCGCCGGCGTCCAGTCCGCGACCGGCGAGGCGGTGGCGGAGATCAGCGGTGTGGCGCGGGTCATCGAGCAGGTGAACGGCATCGCCACGATCATCGCGTCGGCGGTGGAGGAGCAGGGGGCAGCCACCCAGGCGATCAGCCGCAACGTCCAGCAGGCCGCCGACGTCACGCGCGAGGTGGCGCGCGACATCTCCGGGGTCACCGCCGCCGCCGGGCAGTGCGGGACAATGGCCTACGCCGTGCTGGAGGCGTCCCGGCAACTGGCCCAGCAGTCGGAATCCCTGAACGGCGAGATCGGCGGCTTTCTGCGGACCCTGCGCACGCAGTGAATGGTGAAACGGCGCCGCGCCATGTTCTCCGACCAAGTGCCGCTGGAGGTGGCCAAGCGCTACGAACCGCTGATGCAGGAGGAATCGCAGCGCGTGCTTCTGGACATCGGAGGCTGGATTCCCTTCCCGCTCCTACCCGCCCGCGGCGCCCGCGTGGCCG
>NZ_JBFUHT010000045.1:0-40616 GCF_056402275.1 Azospirillum sp. P4_B5 | reverse complement strand
GCTTCGTTCTTCAGCTTGTCGACCAGGGCGGCCACGTCGGCGACCTTGACGCCGGCCTTGCGCTTGGCCGGCTCGGCGACCTTGAGCGTGGTCAGGCGCGGCGCCACGTCGACGCCCAGCGCGTCGGGCGCCAGCGTCTCGATGGGCTTCTTCTTGGCCTTCATGATGTTGGGCAGCGAGGCGTAGCGCGGCTCGTTCAGGCGCAGGTCGGCGGTGACCACCGCCGGCAGCGTCAGCTGCACCGTCTCCAGGCCGCCGTCGATCTCGCGGGTCACGGTGACCGAGCCCTCGCCCGGCACGATGAGCACCTTGGCGACGGCCAGCGGCTGCGTCTCGGCGTCGGTCTGCACCAGGATGCCGCGGTCGGCGCCCATGGCGAGCGCGGTGCGCAGCGTCTCCTGCGCCGCCGTCGGGCCGACGGTGACCACGATGACCTCGGTCGCCTTGCCGRCTTCCTTGAGGCGGACGGCCTCCTCGACGGCGATCTCGTCGAAGGGGTTCATGCTCATCTTCACGTTGGCGGTCTCAACGCCGGAACCGTCCGCCTTGACGCGGATCTTGACGTTGTAATCGACCACCCGCTTGACCGGGACGAGGACCTTCATGGGGATCAATCCTTGGACTGGCGGAACCGCGCTCAGGCGCGCAGGATCTTGCCGGGATTCATGATGTTGTGCGGATCGAAGGCGCGCTTCAGCGTCGCCATCATGTCCAGCTCGACCGGCGACTTGTAGCGCGGCATCTCGTCGATGCGCAGCCGCCCGATGCCGTGCTCGGCGGAAATGGAGCCGCCCAGCTCGACGACGATGTCGTGGACGATGGCGTTGACCGTCGCCAGCTTCGCCTTCCATTCGGCCGGGTCGCCGCCCTCCGCCTGGATCGGGTTGAAGTGGATGTTGCCGTCGCCGAGATGGCCAAAGGCGAAGGGGCGGATGCCCGGACACTCCCGCTCCAGCGCTGCGTTGGCGCGGTCGAGGAAGCGCGCCACGCGGGAGATCGGCACCGACACGTCGTGCTTGAAGGACACGCCCTCGCGCTTCTGCCCCTCCGGGATGCCCTCGCGGATGCGCCACAGCGAATCGGCCTGCGCCTTGGAGGCGGCGACGACGCCGTCCAGCACCTCGCCGGCCTCCATTCCGGCTTCCAGAATGCCTTCCAGCATCTCCATCAGGCGGTTGCCGCCGTCCTGGTCGGCCAGCTCGACCAGCACATACCAGGGGTAGCGGTCGCGCAGGGGATCGGGCACGTCCGGCACATGGCGGCGGGCCACGTCGATGCAGTCGCGCTGGATCAGCTCGAAGGTGATGATGCGGTCGCCGGCGACGCCCTTGGCGCGGGTCAGCAGATCGACGGCGTCGCTGGGGGCCGACACCGCGACCAGCGCCGTGGCAGTGGCGCGCGGCAGCGGCGACAGCTTCAGCACCGCGGCGGTGACGATGCCCAGCGTGCCCTCCGACCCGATGAAGATTTGCTTCATGTCGTAGCCGGCGTTGTCCTTGCGCAACCCGCGCAGACCGTCCCAGATCCGCCCGTCGGGCAGCACCACCTCCAGCCCGGCGACGAGGTTGCGCATGTTGCCGTAGCGCACGACCTGCACGCCGCCGGCGTTGGTGGCGATGTTGCCGCCGATCTGGCAGGAGCCTTCGGCGGCGAGGCTCATCGGGAACAGCCGGCCGATGTCGCGCGCCGCGTTCTGGATGTTGGCGAGGATGCAGCCGGCCTCCACCGTCATCGTGTCGTTGTCGATGTCGATCTCGCGGATGCGGTTCAGCCGGTTGGTCGAGAGGACGATCTCCGTCCCGTCGGCGTGCGGCTGGCTGGCCCCGGTTAGGCCGGTGTTGCCGCCCTGCGGCACGATGGGGGTGCGCGTTTCCGCACAGATCCGCACGACGGCGGCCAACGCCTCGGTGCTGTCGGGCAGCACCACGGCGGGGGAGCGGCCGACCCAGCCGTCGCGCCAGGATTCCATGAAGGGCTGCATGGTGCCGGGATCGGTGATCAGCCCGCGGTCGCCGACGATGGCGTGGATGGGGGCGAGCACGGCCGTCGCGAAGTCCGGCCGCCCGGCGGTCAGGGTGTGGTTGGGCAAGGTGGCTCTCCCTGGGCTTCGGTTCGGCGTCACAGCGCGCGATAGGCCGTCTTGATGATGGTGTAGAACTCGATGGCGGAGCGCCCCTGCTCGCGCGGGCCGTAGCTCGACATCTTCCGGCCGCCGAAGGGGACGTGGTAGTCGACGCCGGCCGTCGGCAGGTTCAGCATGGTCATGCCGGCCTGGATGTTGGCCTGGAAGTGGCGGGCGTGCTTCATCGAGTTGGTGATGATGCCCGACGACAGGCCGTAGTCGGTGTCGTTGGCCACATGCAGGGCCTCCTCGTAATCCTTGACGCGGATGACGCTGGCGACCGGGCCGAAGACCTCCTCCCGGTTGATGGTCATGGCGTTGCCGGTCTCGGTGAACAGGGTCGGGGCCAGGAACCAGCCGCGCGTCGGCCGGTCCAGCCGCCCGCCGCCGGACGCCAGCCGGGCGCCCTCCTTCAGGCCGGTGTCGATGTATTGCAGGTTCTTGGTCAGCTGGAACTCGTCGATGACCGGGCCGATCTGCGTCTCCGGCAGCAGGGCGTGGCCGACGCGCAGCGCCGCCATCCGTTCCGTCATCGCGGCGACGAAGGCGTCGTGGATCGAATCCTCGACGATGAAGCGGCCAGTGGCGGTGCAGCGCTGGCCGGCGTGGAAATAGGCGCTGTTGACGCCGATCTCGGCGGCGCGCTCCGGGTCGGCGTCGCCCAGCACGACCAGCGGGTTCTGGCCGCCCAGCTCCAGCTGGACGCGGATCATCCGCTCCGCGCAGCGCACGGCGATGCGCCGCCCGGTGTTGACCGAGCCGGTGAAGGACACGGCGTCCACCGCGTCGACCACGGCGGCGCCGACGTTCGGGCCAGCGCCGATCACCAAGTTGAACAGCGCCGTGGGCATGCCGTGGGCCTCCAGCGCCTCCGCGATGAGGCGGGTGACGGCGATGGAGATGCCGGGGGTCTTCTCCGACGGCTTCCAGATCACCGCGTTGCCGAAGGCCAGCGCCGGGGCGATCTTCCACATCGGCGTGGCGACCGGGAAGTTCCAAGGCGTGACGAGGCCGATGACGCCGACCGGCTCGCGCGTCACGTCGACCTCGACGCCGGGCCGCACCGAGCCCAGCGTCTCGCCCGGCGCGCGCAGCGCCTCGGCGGCGAAGAAGCGGGCGAGGTGGGCGGCGCGGGTGATCTCGCCCAGCGCGTCGGGGATGGTCTTGCCGCCCTCGGTCGCGGCGATGAGGGCCAGCTCGTCCTTGCGGTCGAACAGCGCGCGGGAAATGGCGTCGAGCACCAGCGAGCGCTGCTCCACCGTGGCGGCGCGCCATTGCGGCTGGGCGGCGCGCGCCGCGGCCACGGCCTCCGCCACGTCGTCGGCGCCGGCCAGGGAGTAGGAGCCGGCCAGCGTGTCGAGATTCGACGGGTTGAAGATGTCGAGCCGGTCGCGGCCCGGACGCCAGGAGCCGGCGATGAAGTTGGTGATGCGATCGGAAGCGGGGGACATGTTGGTTTTTCTCCGGGGACGTTCTTCGGTGGCGCTGGTGCTGCCCCCACCCCGACCCTCCCCCGCTGCGCAGGGGAGGGGGATTTTCGCGAAGCGGCGGCAGTCCCCTCCCCTGCGTGAGCGGGGGAGGGCTAGGGTGGGGGCAAGCGCGCTCAGTCGGCGCGCGCCACCCGCTCCTTCAGGGCGGTCAGCGCCCACAATGTTTCGATGGTCGGCACCGGCACGCCGCGGCGGCGGGCCAGCTCCAGGACGGTGGTCACGATGGGGTCGATCTCCATGCTGCGCCCCGCCTCGAAATCCTGGAGCATCGACGGCTTGTGGCCGGGCACGCCGCTGCCCCGGCTCAGCCGCTCGTCGATGTCGTCGGGCAGGGCGACGCCCCAGGCGTGGGCGACGTTCAGGCATTCGCGCATCAGCCGGCCCTGGACGGCGGCCATGCCGGGGGCCTGCTCCATGGCGCCCATGGTGGCGCCGGTCAGCACGCTGGTCGGGCCGACCGCCATGTTGAGCATCAGCTTGCTCCACAGCGGCACGCGGATGTCGGCGGGGAGGCGGGCGGTGGCGCCCGCGGCGTTGAAGGAGTCGGCCAGGGCCGCCAGCTTTTCCGCGTGGTCGCCGGGCCGGGGGGCGCCGAAGGCCAGCACCGGCAGGGCGGTGTGGGCGACGACGCCCGGTTCGACGATGCGGGCGGGCAGCACCTCCATCACGCAGGCGGCGACCCGCTCCGGCCCGATGGCCGACCAGATGGCCCCACCGGGATCGACCACCTCCAGCGGCTCCGGCGTCACACCGTCCCCGGCGCCGTACAGGTACCACCAGGGAATGCCGTTCTGCGCCGCGACCACCAGCGTGTCCGGCCCGCACAGCGCCGGGAAGGACGCGGCCAGGGCCGGCAGCCCGTGCCCCTTCACCGTGACGATCACCACATCCTGCGGGCCGAGGTCGGCGGCGGAGTCGCTGGCCCGCGGCCGGCTGGTCAGCGTTCCCTTCGGCGTCTGCACGGTCAGCCCGCCCTCGCGGATCACCGCGAGATGGGCGCCGCGGGCCAGCAGCGACAGCTCGTGCCGGCCCGTGGCGGCGAGATACCCGGCCAGCGCGCCGCCAACGGCGCCGGCTCCTACGACGGCGATGCGCATGTCGCTCTCCCTCTCTCGGTCTCGATCACTTGAATTCCAGCGGCGGCAGGTCGTCGTTCAGGTCGCCGCCGAGGCCCTTGAACTGCTCTTCGATCTGCTTGTCGTCGAGTTTGGTGGCGGTCGACTTGTAGTGCATGACCATCTGCGGGAAGGCGATCACCAGCGCCACCATGACGAGCTGGATGACGACGAAGGGCACCGCACCCCAGTAGATCTGGCTGGTCAGGACGGGGGCCGTCTCCTTCTTCGTGATGCGGTCGATGTAGGGCAGCTTCGGCGCCACTGAGCGCAGGAAGAACAGCGAGAAGCCGAAGGGCGGGTGCATGAAGCTGGTCTGCATGTTCACCGCCAGGATGATGCCGAACCACACCAGATCGATGCCCAGACGATCCGCCGCCGGGGCGAGCAGCGGGATGACGATGAAGGCCAGCTCGAAGAAGTCGAGGAAGAAGGCCAGCAGGAAGACCATCACGCTGACCGCGATCAGGAAGCCCATCTGGCCGCCGGGCAGGGAGACCATCAGCTCCTCGACCCAGATGTGGCCGTTGACGCCGTAGAAGGTCAGCGAGAACACCCGCGCGCCGATCAGGATGAACAGCACGAAGGACGCCAGCTTGGCCGTCGCGTAGGTCGCCTGCCGCACCATGTCGAGGTTCAGCCGCTTCTTCATGGCCGCCAGCGCCAGCGCGCCGACGGCGCCCATGGCGCCGCCCTCGGTCGGGGTGGCGAGACCGACGAAGATGGTGCCCAGCACCAGGAAGATCAGCGCCAGCGGCGGCACCATGACGAAGGTCGCCTGCTCGGCCATGCGGGAGATCAGGCGCCGGCCGCTCGTCCGCTCCACCACCGCCACCGCCAGGGCGTAGAGGGCGCCCGCCGCGACGGAATCGCCGACCAGCGCCAGGCTGGTCCACCCGTTCACCGTCAGCCACGCCGCCCCCGCCGTCAGCGCCGCCGTGGCGATGGCCTGAAGGACGAGGCGTTGCGCGCCGAAGCCGCGGTTGAAGGCCGCCGCCAGGAAGGCGACCAGCACCGCCACCGACAGCAGCAGCACGACGTAGTCGGCGCCGGACTTCACGTCGGTGCGGCCCATCACCCAAGTGGCGACCCCACCCGCGAACAGGGCCAGCAGGCCGAGCTGCCAGACGCCGCGCGCGCCGTTCGGCTCGCGGTGGGCGATGGCCTCCGGCGGCAGGCCGGGGGCGGCCTTGGGCCAGATCATCGAGACGACGAAGACGTAGAGCGCGTAGAGGCCCGACAGCAGCAGGCCGGGGACGAAGGCGGCCTCGTACATGTCGCCGACCGAGCGGCCGAGCTGGTCGGCCATGACGATCAGCACCAACGACGGCGGAATGATCTGGGCCAGCGTGCCCGACGCCGCGATGACGCCCGACGCCAGACGGCGGTCGTAGCCGTAGCGCAGCATGATCGGCAGCGAGATCAGGCCCATCGAGATGACCGACGCGGCCACCACGCCCGTCGTCGCGGCGAGCAGCGCGCCGACGAAGATCACCGCGTAGGCCAGACCACCGCGGATCGAGCCGAACAGCTGCCCGATGGTGTCGAGCAGGTCCTCGGCCATGCCGGAGCGCTCCAGCACCAGCCCCATGAAGGTGAAGAAGGGCACGGCCAGCAGCACGTCGTTGTTCATTGTGCCGTAGACGCGCTCGGGCAGCGCCTGGAACAGGTCGGGGCGGAACAGCCCGATCTCGATGCCGATCAGGCCGAACAGCAGCCCGTTGGCGGCCAGCGCGAAGGCCACCGGATAGCCCAGCAGCAGCATGCCGACCAGCGTGGCGAACATGATCGGCGCCATGTTGTGGCCGAACCAGCCGCGCCAGCCGTCCTGCTCGGCGAGCGCCGCGGCGCCGGGCACCGGCAGCACGTAGAGGGCCACGGCGACCACCGCCAGCAGCACCAGGGAGATGACGGACAGCCGGACGGCGCGCGGCGAAAGGGAGGGAGAGGTCGTGCTCATCGCGCGGTCACCGGCTGGGAAGTGTATCGGGGTGGGAGGTGCGCTCGCGCTCGGCGGCCAGCAGCCGTTCCGCCTCGGCCTCGGCCGCCGCCTGATGGCCGCCGGCCCGCTGGTTGGGGTCCTCCAGGTGGCCGGACATGATCGCGGCGCGCTTGGCCAGCTCGGACAGGCCCTGGATGAACAGCACGGTGAATCCCAACGGAATCAGCATCTTCGCCGGCCATTGCGGAAGGCCGCCGGCGTTCATCGACTGTTCCTCGATCGCGTAGGAGGCGATGGCGAAGGGCCAGGAGGTGACCAGCATCACGAAGCTGAAGGGAAGCAGGAAGGCCAGATGGCCGAACAGGTCGATGGTGTCGCGGGCGCGCTTGCCGAGCTGCGCGTTCACGATGTCGATGCGGATGTGCTCGTCCTCCTTCAGCGTCCAGGGGGAGCAGAGCAGGAACACCGCGGCGAACAGCACCCATTGCAGCTCCAGCCACGAATTGGAGCTGACATCGAAGGTCTTGCGGACGACGGCGTTGACGGCCGAGACCAGGATGGCCAGCACGATCAGCCAGGAAATCGCCTTGCCCAGCCGCGCGGTGACCGCGTCGACCAGCCGGCAGGTCCCGACCAGGGCCGTCATGAAGGGGGAAGCGTTGGGGGTCGGCATGGTGGGCAGGCCCTCCGGGAAAAGCCGGTCGCGCGGAACGCGACGATGCCACGGCCGGAGAGCGGCGGCCCCGCTCCCCGGTCATGGTTGACAAGGTGCCGGATCAGCGCCGGGCGAGACGGAGGACGGCGCTGTCGTAGGCGTATTCCGACGCCTGGTTCCACAGGTTCGAGTCCGTCTGGAAGCGGCGGTAGCTCTCGTAGAACTTCTTGAAGGTCGGGTTCTTGTCCGACAACTCGTCGTAAAGCTCCAGCGCCGCCTTGTGGCTGGCCTGCAGCACGTCCTGCGGGAAAGCGCGCAGCTTGGCGCCCTTCTCCACCACGCGCTTCAGCGCCGCCGGGTTCAGCACGTCGTAGCGCGCCACGCTGTCGACGTTGGCGAGCGCAGCCGCCGAGGTCAGCGCCGCCTGGTAATGCTTGGGCAGGCTGTTCCAGCGGTTCGTGTTGATGAAGAAATGCTGGAGCGAGGTGCCGTCCCACCAGCCCGGGTAGTAGTAGTTCGGCGCGATCTTGTAGAGGCCGAGCTTCTCGTCGTCGTAGGGGCCGTTGAACTCGGCGGCGTCGATGGTGCCGCGCTCCAGGGCCGGGTAGATGTCGCCGCCGCTGACCTGCTGCGGCACGACGCCCAGCTTGGACAGGATCTGGCCGCCGAGGCCGGAGATGCGGAACTTCAGCCCTTTGAGGTCCTCCGCGCTCTTGATTTCCTTGCGGAACCAGCCGCCCATCTGGGAGCCGGTGTTGCCACCGGCGAGCGCCTTCAGGTTGTGGCCGGCGTAGAACTCCTCCAGCAGCTTGCCGCCCTCGCCATGGTAGAACCAGGCGTTCTGCTGGCGGGTGTTCAGGCCGAAGGGCAGGCAGCAGCCGAAGGCGAAGCTCGGGTCCTTGCCGACATAGTAGTAGGACGCGGTGTGGGCCATCTCCACCGTGTCGTTGCTGGCGGCGTCGAGCGCCTGGAGCGCCGGCACCAGCTCGCCGGCGGCGAAGACCTGGATCTGGAACTTGCCGTCGGTGGCCTCGGCGATGTTCTTCGCCAGCACCTCGGCGCTGCCGTAGAGCACCTCGATGTTCTTCGGGAAGCTGGACACGCAGCGCCAGCGGATCGTCGGCTCCGACTGGGCAATGGCCGGGGCGGCGAGGGTGGAGGCGCCGGCAACGACGGCGGCACCCTTGAAGAATTGACGGCGCTTCATGTGGATCTTCCTCCCGAGATTTTTGTCGCCCGGACGAGGCGATGCCGGTCCGACGCGCTTGGTCCCCGGTGGGTGGCCGGGGAGGGTGTGGTGACCCTGACAGTGGATCAGGCGGCCGCACAGCGGAATGCGTTTCGCCGGCATATCAGCCATAAGCGCGGCAAGCCATCAGCGGAGCGAACGGTTTCATCCGAAACCCGCGGCGAGCCACCGTGAACGGTGCGGGCGCGGACGGTTTGCTATGCCCGCAATGAATATCTGCTACAGGCACGCCACGCGCTCCGCACCGCGCGATGGGTCGATAAGCTGAGGGCAACTGGTCTTCGACCGCCATCAAACCGACGGATGTTCAATCGCATGAACGGTGTGCGCCATGTCTAGGCTGTCCTCTCCGCTCAACGCCGCCGGAGCCGCCTATCTCGAAGCGTTGCAGGAACGCTTCCGCGAGGACCCCGCGTCGGTGGACGTAAGCTGGCGCGCCGTCTTCCAGATCCTGGACGAACTGGGCGCCGTTCCCGCCGGGGCGCCGGCCGGCGATCCGACGGTTCCGCTGCGGCATGAAGAGATCCGCCAGCGCGGTCACGCCGCCGCCGCCCTCGACCCGCTGGGCCGCGCGGCGCCCGCCGCATCCTCCGCGTCCGAGGACGCCCAGACCGCGCGCCTGCGCCGGCTCTACCAGGGCACGCTGACGCTGGAGACGGCGCACATCGACGATCCGGCCCTGCGCTCCTGGCTGCGCGACGCCTACGAGGGGGCGGAGACCGCTCCGCCCGCCGAGGCGCGCCGCCGTGCGCTGGCGCTGCTGACCGCCGCGGAGGAGTTCGAACGGCTGCTCGCCGTCCGCTACCCGACCAAGAAGCGCTTCGGGGCGGAAGGCATGGAGACACTGATCCCGCTGCTCGACCGCATCCTCGCGGCGGCGGCGGCGGCGGGCGTCACCGAGGTGCAGGTCGGGACCATGCACCGCGGCCGGCTCAGCCTGATGGCCAACGCGCTGGGCAAGCCGCTGGTCGAGCTGTTCGCCGGGATCAAGGGCATGCACCCCTTCCTGGCCGACCCGCCGGTTCCCGCCGACGTGCCCTATCACATGGGGGTGGAGAGCAATCTGTCCTTCGGCGAGCGGTCGCTGTCCCTGACTCTGTCGCCCAACCCGTCGCATCTGGAGGCCATCAACCCGGTCACGCTGGGCCGCGCGCGGGCGCGCCAGGACCTGGAGCGGGCGCAGGGCGGCGACGTCCGGCGGGTGCTCTGCGTGCTGCTGCACACCGACGCCAGCGTGATCGGCCAGGGCAGCGTGACGGAGGCGCTGCAACTGTCCGGCGTCCCCGGCTTCACCGTCGCCGGCACCATCCACGTCATCGTCAACAACCAGATCGGCTTCACCACCGAGCGGGAGGAGGCGCGGACCTCGCTCCACTGCACCGGCCTGTGGAAGGCGGTGGACAGCCCCATCCTGCACGTCAACGCCGACGATCCCGACGCCGCGCTGCGCGCCGCCGACCTTGCCGTGGCCTTCCGGCAGGCGCACGGGCGCGACGCGGTGATCGACCTCGTCGGCTACCGCCGCAACGGCCACAACGAGATCGACGAGCCGCGCTTCACCCAGCCGCTCGACTACAAGGCGATCGACGCCCATCCGCCGGCCCGCGCGCTCTACGCGCAGCGGCTGGCCGCCGACGGGCTGGTCGGCCCCGACGAGGCCGAGGCGCTGGCCGCCGGGCACAAGACCCGCTTCCAGGAGGCGCTGGCCGCGGCCTCCGACCATCGGCCGAACCACGACGGCTTCCCCGGCGGGCGCTGGGCGCCCTTCGCCCCGGCCGGCGCGCTTCCCGCCGAACCGGACACCGGCATCGCCGACGACCGGCTGCGTGGGCTGCTGGCGGCGCTGGCCGCCATTCCCGACGGGCTGGCCGTGGACCGCAAGGTGGAGCGTGTCATCCGCCGCCGCGCCGAGGAGCCGCTGGATTGGGCGACCGGCGAGGCGCTGGCCTTCGCCACGCTGCTGGCCGAGGGGACGCCGGTGCGGCTGACCGGCCAGGACGTGGTGCGCGGCGCCTTCTCGCACCGCCATTTCGCGCTGACCGACACCGTCACCGGGCGCCGCCATGTCAGCCTGAACCATCTGGGGGTGGAGCAGGCGCGGTTCGACGTGGTCAACAGCCCGCTGTCGGAATACGCCGTCCTCGGCTTCGAGTACGGCTACAGCCTGGAGCGGCCCGACGCGTTGGTGATCTGGGAAGCGCAGTTCGGCGACTTCGCCAACGGCGCGCAGATCATGATCGACCAATTCATCGTCAGCGCCGAGGACAAGTGGCGCCAGCCCTCCGGCCTCGTCATCCTGCTGCCGCATGGGCTGGAGGGGCAGGGGCCGGAGCACTCCTCCGCCCGGCCGGAGCGCTTCCTCCAGATGGCGGCGCGCGACAACATCCGCGTCGCCCACCCCTCCACCCCGGCCAACTACTTCCACCTGCTGCGCCGGCAGATGCTGCGCCGCGACCGCAAGCCGCTGGTGGTGCTGAGCCCGAAGACGCTGCTGCGCCTGCCCGCCGCCGTGTCGACGCTGGCCGAACTCGCGCCGGGCACCGCCTTCCAGCCGGTCGTTGTCACCGCCGGGGCGCGGGTCGAGCACATCCTGCTGTGCAGCGGCAAGCTGGCCTACGAGCTGGAGCGCGAGCGGGCCGAACGGGGGGCCGACGCGGTGGCGGTGGTCCGGCTGGAAATGCTGTACCCTCTGCCCGACGCCGCTCTGTCGGCGCTGTTCCGCCGCTGGCCGGGCGCGTCCTGCGCCTGGGTGCAGGAGGAGCCGTGCAACCTCGGCGCCTGGACCTATCTGGACCGCCGTCTGGAGGCGTTGCGGGCCGCCGCCGGCTGCGCCGAACCGCGCGTCGCCTGCGTGGCCCGCGACGAGGCGGCCTCGCCCGCCGGCAGCTTCCACGGCGACCACGAGGCCGACCAGCGCCGGCTGGTGGAGCAGGCCTTCGCCGGGATCGCCGCGTCCCTCCCGCCCCGCGAGACGATCGCGGCGGATTGACGCCCCGGCCCTGAAATCCCTCTCCCCTCCGGGGAGAGGGGAGGGTGAGGGGGCAGCGTGGGCTGYAAGCCCGCGCCAGGGGATTGCCAAGGGGCAGYMTGCCCCTTGGTGGTGCGCCGCAGGCGCACCGATCCCCCTCACCCTCCCCTCTCCCCGGAGGGGGGCGAGGGCAATAATGGCTGAATGCGATTGCCCTGCTTCCTCCGGGGGAGGACAGACGGGCTGAACCAAAACAACACGCACCGAGGAAACGCGCCATGTCGTCCACACCAACCTCCAACGGCCCGCTTGCGCTGTCCGACCTGCTGCCCACCACGGCGGGGGCACTCGACGCGGTGGCGCGGCTGGCCGAGGCTGCCGAGCGCGGTGTCGCCGCGCTGGTGGCGCCGGACGGGCGCGTCGATGCAGCGGCGCTCGACCGCCATCAGGTGGCGGCGCACGGCTTCGCCTGGGTAGCGACCTACGCCGAGGCGCTGCGCCAGATGCAGGGCTGGGCGGAGCGGCTGGATCGCGCCGGCCGGCTGGGGGAGCTGGAGGCGTGCATGCTCCAGGCCGCCTTCGGCGAGTATCTGGCCCAGCTCGACGGCGGTCTGGCGATGAGCCAGGGCGAGATCGTCCGCCCCGCCGATTTCGGGCTGGACGACGCGGAGCGCGCCGCCTTCCGCACCGACGCGGTGCGCCGGCTGATCGCCGCCGGCAACGCCTCCGCCCTGCGGCTGCGCATCGCCGAGCTGCTGGCCGACGCGCTGCACGGGGGCGGCTTCGGCGAGGCGGCGCTGGAGGACGAGGCGCTCGACATGGTGCGCGAGCAGTTCCGCCGCTTCGTCGCCGACGTGGTGGAGCCGCACGCCCACGAGTGGCACCTCAAGGACGAGCTGATCCCGATGCCGGTCGTCGAACAGATGGCCGAGATGGGTGTCTTCGGCCTGACCGTTCCGGAGGAGGACGGCGGGCTCGGCATGGGCAAGCTCGCCATGTGCGTGGTGACGGAGGAACTGTCGCGCGGCTACATCGGCGTCGGCTCGCTCGGCACCCGCGCGGAGATCGCCGCCGAGCTGATCCGCCTGGGCGGCACCGCCGAGCAGCGGGCGCGCTGGCTGCCGCGCATCGCCTCGGGGGAAATTCTGCCGACCGCCGTCTTCACCGAGCCCAACACCGGTTCCGACCTGGGCAGCCTGCGCACCCGCGCTGTGCTGGACGGCGACACCTACCGCGTCACCGGGGCGAAGACCTGGATCACCCACGGCAGCCGGTCGGACCTGATGACGCTGCTGGTGCGCACCGACCCGGACGCCCCCGGCTACCGCGGCCTGTCGATGCTGCTGGCCGAGAAGCCGCGCGGCAGCGAGGCGGACCCCTTCCCGGCCGAGGGCATGAGCGGCGGCGAGATCCCGGTTCTCGGCTATCGCGGCATGAAGGAGTACGAGATCGGCTTCGACGGCTTCGCGGTGCCGCGCGAAAACCTGCTGGGCGGGGTCGAGGGCCAGGGCTTCAAGCAGCTGATGGCGACCTTCGAATCCGCCCGCGTGCAGACCGCCGCCCGCGCCGTCGGCGTGGCGCAGAACGCCATGGAACTCGGCCTGCGCTACGCCCAGGAGCGCGTCCAGTTCGGCCGCCCGCTCGCCGCCTTCCCGCGCGTCGCCGGCAAGATCGCCTGGATGGCGGTCGAGACGATGATTGCCCGCCAGCTCACCTACTTCGCCGCGCGCGAGAAGGACAGCGACCGCCGCTGCGACATCGAGGCCGGCATGGCCAAGCTCCTGGCCGCGCGCGTCGCCTGGTCGAACGCCGACAACGCGGTGCAGATTCACGGCGGCAACGGCTACGCGGTGGAATATCCGATCAGCCGTGTGCTGTGCGACGCCCGCATCCTGAATATTTTCGAAGGGGCAGCAGAAATCCAGGCCCAGGTTGTGGCGCGCGGCCTGCTCACCCGGCGCAATTGATCGTGAGACACGGCGGAGGACCGGGCAGGACTGACCTGTCAGGACTCCGCTTGTGTCATACCGGAGTATTCGCTATCCGACGCGGAGGCCGAACGACGAGACCTGCTTCTCATGGAACTTCTGGAATTGCGCTACTTTGTTCAGGTGGCCGACCTTGGCAGCTTTTCCAAGGCGTCGGTCAAGCTTGGCATCACCCAGCCGGCGCTCAGCCGGCAGGTGCAGAAGCTGGAGCACGAGCTGCGCACCAGCCTGTTCTACCGCCATGGGCGCGGCGTCTCGCTGACCCAGCAGGGGCGCAAGCTCTATGACGTGGTCCGCCATCTGCTGGGCGCGCTGTCTGAGATCAAGGAGGAGATCCAGGACCAGTCGGAACGGCTGACCGGGTCGGTCACTCTGGGCCTCCCACCGTCGATCTGCGCCACGCTGGGGGCGCCGCTGGCCCGCCGCTTTCACGAGAACTACCCCGACGCCACGCTGCGCATCCACGAGGTGTTCAGCGGCACGCTTCTGGAATGGGTCGAGGGCGGGCGGCTCGACCTCGCCGTGCTCTACGACGCCCGGCGCGGGCGCAGCATGCTGTCCTCGCCGCTGCTCGTGGAGAATCTGCTGCTGGTCCAGTCCGCCAAGGACGCGGTGGCCGGCGACGACGGGCCGGTCGAGGTGGAGACGCTGGGCGGCCTGCGCTTCGTGCTGCCGGGGCTGGAGAACGGCCTGCGCCGGGTGGTGGACGCGGCGGTGCGGCGGGCCGACATCGACCTCCAGGTCGACATGGAGATCGATTCCGTCACCGCCATCAAGCAGCTGGTGGAGGAGGGCATGGGCTCGACCATCCTGCCCTTCGGCGCCGTCCACCGCGAGGTGCGCCAGGGCCGGCTGATCGCCCGCGAAATCAGCTCCAAGGACATGCACGCCATGCTCGTCACCGCGACGCCGCTGCACCAGCCGGTGTCGAAGGCGACGCGCGCCCTGCTGCGGCTGATCCACGCCGAGGTGGCGAAATGCGTCGCCAACGGCGTGCTGATGGGCAAGGTCGTCGCCCCCGGCAGCGCCGGGGAGAACAGCGCCCCCTGACTCGATGGCCATTCTGACTCGATGGTCATGACCGGCTGTGCGGGCTGATAGCAGCTATGACGGATGGTCCATAGCACGGCCGGTGCGGCGCGGATAGCCTCCCCATCACCACATAATCCCTTGGGGAGGAAACAAGAATGACGAAGCGTCTGGACGGCAAGGTCGCCCTGATCACTGGTGCGGCGCAGGGGCTGGGCCTCGCGATGGCCGAGACCTTCGTGCGCGAGGGTGGCCGCGTCGCGGTCGTGGACATCAACGGCGACGCCGCCAAGGCGGTCGCGGAGCGTCTGGGCGACGCCGCCATCGGCATCGCCGCCAACGTGACCAAGATGGCGGATGTCGAGATGACCATCGCCGCCACCGTCGAAAAGTTCGGGCGGCTGGACATCCTGGTCAACAACGCCGGTTCCACCCACGCCAACGGCCCGTTCGAGAACGTGACGGAGGAGGAGTTCGACCGCGTCTTCGCGCTGAACGTCAAGTCGATCTACCTCTATTCCAAGGCGGTCGTCGCGACCATGCGGGCGCAGAAGTCCGGTGTGATCCTGAATCTCGGCTCCACCGCCGGCCTGCGGCCGCGCCCGGGCCTGGTCTGGTACAACGCGACCAAGGGTGCGGTGCACAACATCACGAAGTCGCTGGCGCTGGAGCTGGCGCCGGACAACATCCGCGTCTGCGCGCTCGCCCCGGTCGCCACCGAGACACCGCTGCTTGCCACCTTCATGGGCGGCGACACCCCGGAGAAGCGCGCGCGCATGATGGGCATCGTGCCGCTCGGCCGCCTGGGCCAGCCGACCGACGTCGCCAACGCCGCCCTCTACCTCGCGTCGGACGAGGCGGCCTTCCTGACCGGCGTGGTGCTGGAGATCGACGGCGGGCGTTGCGTGTAAAGCGCATCAGCCTTTGCCCCCACCCCGGCCCTCCCCCGCTTCGCAGGGGAGGGTTAGGGTGGGGGCACCCGTCCACCACGTTGTTTCCATCTGGATCGAGACTCCCATGTCCTCGCTTCTCTCCGATCTGCGCGTCGTCGAGGTGTCGGCCTTCATCGCCGCGCCGCTGGGCGGCATGACGCTGGCCCAGCTGGGCGCGGAGGTGATCCGCATCGACCCCATCGGCGGCAACATCGACTATCGGCGCTGGCCGGTGGCGCCGAACGGCACCAGCCTCTACTGGACCGCGCTGAACAAGGCGAAACGGTCGGTGACGCTGGCGCTCGACCGGCCGGAGGGGCGGGAGATCGCCCAGGCGATCATCACCGCCTCGGGCGAGAATGCGGGCTTCCTGCTGACCAACCTGCCGGCCAGCGGCTGGATGGGCTACGAGGCGCTGTCGGCCAGGCGCGACGACCTGATCATGCTGCGGCTGACCGGCAACCCGGACGGCTCGGCGGCGGTGGACTACACCGTCAACTGCGCCAGCGGCTTCCCGATGGCGACCGGTCGCGGTGGCGAGCCGGTGAACCATGTGCTGCCGGCCTGGGACGTCGCCGCCGGCCTCTATCTCGCCACCGGCCTGCTGGCGGCGGAGCGGCATCGCCGCCGCACCGGACGCGGGCAGGAAGTGACGGTGGCGCTGGCCGACGTGATGCTGGCGACCGTCGGCAACCTCGGCTACCTCGCCGACGTCCGGGTCAACGGCGCCGTGCGGCCGGCGATGGGCAACGACCTCTGCGGCGCCTATGGGCGCGACTTCGCCACCGCCGACGGGCGGCGGGCGATGGTCGTCGCCATCTCCAACCGCCAGTGGAAGGCGCTGGGCAAGGCGACCGGGCTGACCGAGCGGCTGGCGATGATCGGCCCGCTGATGGACGTGGACATGAACGACGAGGGCGGGCGTTTCCTGGCGCGCGACGCCATCTCTGCCGTGCTCGCCCCCTGGTTCGCCGCCCGCACCTTGGCCGAGGTGGAGAGCGCTTTCGCCGGGGCGGGCGTGCTGTGGGGGCCGTACCGGGATTTCGGCCAGCTGGTGGCGGAGGACGCGCGCTGCTCCACCGCCAACCCGCTGTTCCGCGAGGTCGAGCAGCCGGAGGTCGGGCCGCTGCTGGTTCCCGGCTCGCCCCTCGGCTTCCCCGGCCTGGGCGAACGCAGCGACCACCGCCCGGCGCCCGTCCTGGGACAGGACACCGACGCGGTGCTGGCCGACCTGCTCGCCCTGCCGTCCGCCGAGATCGGCCGCCTGCACGACGCCGGCATCGTTGCCTGACCGCAATCCCGTTCCGCAGGGGAGTGAGACGACCGGCGCGCGGGCGTGTTGGTGAGGCTTACGGCGGGCCGCAGCGGCCCGCCTCATGCCGGAGGATGACGCGATGGGCGACAACCGCAACACCGACTCCCAACCGCAAGCCGAGAACGACCGTGCGACCGGCAAGCCCGACGACCAGCCGGCGGCGACCAAGGACGAAATGACCAAGGCCCAGGAGGACGCCGCGCGGGAGCGTGCGGAAAAGGGCGGCTATCAGTGACGGGCGTTTGACGATCGGCGCCGTCCGGTCCCGCTGAACGGCAACGCTCCGCGAGTTTGCCCCCGGGCAAAGACGGGGTTCGTCTCCCGCGTCATGGTCCCTTCCGGTCATCACTTCCGGAGGCACAGCGGACATGACGGAAACTCCCGTACCGACGGCGGTCGTCATCGCGGACGGGGCTGCGGACGGGGAGGCCGCCGACTGGGGGCCTCTCTCCAGCCTGCCCGGCAACCCCATGATGTGGATTCTCATCCTGGGAGAGCTGGCGGCCTTCGGGGCGATGTTCATCGGCTTCGCGGTGGCGCGCGCGCTGGACCCGGCGACCTTCGACGCCTCGCAGGCGCAGTTGGACCGCTTGCTCGGCGGCGTGAACACGATGGTCCTGGTGACGAGTGGCTGGCTGGTCGCGGTCGCCGTGCGGCGCCGGGCCTCGGGCCGCTCCCATCGCATGGCGATGCTCGGCGCGATGGCCCTCGGCGGCGTGTTCCTCGCCATCAAGGCCGTCGAGTACGGCGACAAGATCGGCCGGGACCTCACGCTGGAGACCAACAGCTTCTTCCAGCTCTACTACCTGATGACCGGCTTTCACGCGATGCACGTCGCCGCGGGCATTGTGATCCTGGGCATCGTCACGTGGTGGGACAGCCTGGAGAATCTGGAGACCGGGGCCGCCTTCTGGCACATGGTGGACCTGATCTGGGTGCTGCTCTACCCCATCGTCTATCTGTTGAGGTGAAGCGATGGCGATCCTGACGCGCACCTGGATGGTTCTGATGCTGCTCACCGCCGTCTCGATGTGGGCTGGGCATGGCGGCGGTGGTCTCGGGCCGCTCGGGGTCGGACTCGTCCTCGCCGCGGCCAATCTCAAGGCCGACCGGATTCTCACCCATTACCTGGACCTTCACCGCGCGGACGGCGGCTGGCGGACGTTGTTCCGGATACTGCTCACGCTGCTGGGAATGGCGATCTTTGGGATTTACGTGCTTGTCCCGATGATCGGTCCAGCTCTTCGCTGAGGGGCGGTTCGGACCCGTCGCCGGGCCGGGCCGTCACAGGTCAATGGCCGCGTCCGGCTCCGCCGCGGCTCCCTGGCTCGACGCCGCCAGCAGATTGGCGCGGACCAGCGTCAGGTGCTGGAGCAGTTCGGCGCGGGCCTTCGCCCCGTCGCGGTCGAGCAGGGCCGAGACGATGCGGCGGTGCTGCTCCTGATAGATCGCGCGGCGCTGCGGGGTCACGCTGCGCGCCTTCAGCCGGCCCCACTCGGGCTGGTTGCGGATGTCGTTGATGGCGTCATAGATGTCCATCAGCAGGCCGTTCTTCGTCGCGGCGATGATGGCGACGTGGAGCATCCCGTCCCAATGCTCGAAGTCGGGCACATCGCGCGCCTGATCGGCGCGCAGCAGGCACTCCTCCAGCCGTTGCAGGTCGGCCGCGTTCGCCCGGCTGGCGGCCAGCTCCGCCGCCAGCGGCTCGACCATCAGCCGCACCTCCATCACCTCGGTCGGGCTGGCGCCGTGGATGCGCCGGACGAGGTTCTCGCCCTCCCGTGGCGCGAGCAGGCGGAGCGCCGCCCCGAGCGCCGGCTCCAGGCTGCCCGCGACGAAGGAGCCGCGACCGACCTGGCGCACGATCTTCCCCTGGTCCTCCAGCTGGCGCAGGCTCTTGCGCAGCGTGTTGCGGGACACGCCGAAGCGCTTCTCCAGATCGCGCTCCGTCGGCAGCTTGGTGCCGGGCCCCCAGCTGCCATCGGCGATGTTGCGCTCGATGAACTGCACGACGGCGTTGGCGCCGTTGGCCGCCCGGTCCCTGAGATTCAGCGTGTCCATTCCCGTCCTCGTTCCGAGGAGATGATCCAAACGTGATCCAATTCTATCCCGCTCCTGGGCGTTCCGCAACGCAAACCTTCAACTTTCTTCACAGCCAAACGTCATACTTCCATTTTTTCAGTTGACCAAACAATCACCAAGCCGGCCTAATTGGCTCACAAGCCGATCCGCGGTTCTGGTTTGGTGAGAAATTGGCTCAACAATGGGCGAGAAGGAAACGCCATGAAGTTTGCGACCATCCAGCTTGACGGACGCCGCGCCGTCGCGGTCATCGATCCGGACAAGAAGCGGGTCTGGCCGTTGGAATCGCTGCTCGGCGAGCCGGTGGACGATCTCCTCGACGTCATCCGCCGCTATGACGAGATCAAGGGGCGCATCAATGTCGAGGGGGAGGGCATCGGCCTCTCCCGCGTCCGGCTGGAGGCCCCCATCCCACGCCCGGCGCGCAACATCTTCTGCGTCGGCAAGAACTACCACGACCACGCCCGCGAATTCGCCGGCAGCGGCTACGACAGCAGCGCCACCGGCGCCGCGGACGCCGTGCCGGCCCTGCCGATCTTCTTCACCAAGGTCCCGGAAAGCGTCATCGGGCCGGACGAGCCGATCCTCTACCCCCGCGGCATCAGCGAGCAGATCGATTACGAGGTCGAACTGGCGCTGGTGATCGGCAAGGGCGGCAAGAACATCGCGCCGGAGGACGCCTACCAGCATGTCTGGGGCTACACCGTCATCAACGACGTGACCGCCCGCGACGTCCAGAAGCGGCACAAGCAGTGGCTGCTGGGCAAATCCTTCGACACCTTCTGCCCGATGGGGCCGTGGGTCGTCACCGCCGACGAGCTGGACCCGACCAACCTCCAGGTGAAGACCTGGGTCAACGGCGAGCTGCGCCAGAACGCCAGCACCCGCGACCTGATCTTCGACATCCCGACCCTGGTCGCGACGGCGTCCGCTGGCATCACGCTGTACCCCGGCGACATCATCGCCACCGGCACCCCGGCCGGCGTCGGGCTTGGCTTCTCGCCGCCGAAATTCCTGTTCCCCGGCGACCGCGTCACGGTCGAGGTCAGCGGCATCGGCGCGCTGAGCAACACGCTGGCCTGATTGGCAAACAACCACCATCAACCGAAGAGAGGGGCATATGGCACCGCAATTGGCCGTCGAGGTGCACGGCAACGGCGATCCGGTCCTGCTGGTCCACGGGCTTGGCGGAACCTCCAACGTCTTCGGGCCGCAGGTCGGCGTTCTGTCGCGTTTCTTCCAGTGCATCCGGCCCGACCTTCCCGGCTCCGGGCGCAGCCCCGCCGACGGGCCGCTGTCCATCGCCGGCCTTGCCGACGCGATCGAGGGTGTGATGGACGAGCGCGGGCTCGACCGCGTCCATCTGGTCGGCCACTCGCTCGGCACCATCGTCTGCCAGCACGTCGCGGCGCGCCGTCCGAACCGTGTCCGCAGCCTCGCGCTGATCGGCCCGCTCCACGCGCCGCCCGACGCCGCCCGTCCGGTCATCCGCGACCGCGCGGCCAAGGCGCGGGCGGAGGGCATGGTCGGCATCGCCGACGCCATCGTCCAGGCCGGCACCTCGGCGGACACCAAGGCCAACCGGCCGGAGGTCGCCGCCTTGGTCCGCGAGATCCTGATGCGCCAGGACCCGGAGGGCTACGCCCGCACCTGCGAGGCGCTGGCCGCGGCGGAGCCGGCGGACGTCGCGCGGATCGCCTGTCCGACGCTGCTGGTCACCGGCGACGAGGACGGCACGGCGCCACCGACCGCCGTGCGGGCGCTGCACCGGAAGATCGCCGGATCGTCCCTGCGCATCCTCGACCGCTGCGGCCACTGGACGACCTTCGAACGCCCCGCCGAGGTGAACGAGGCGCTGATGAACTTCCTGTTCTCGGTGGACTGATGGACACGCCGCCGGCCCCCGTACGGCACATCCTGTCGGTGTGCCGAACCTGCCACCGCTACGCGGCGCGCAGCCCCGGCGAGTCCACGCCGGGCGAGCGGTTGGCCCACCGGCTGGAGGCGCTGATCGCCGGAACCGCGCTGGCCGAGCGGCTGACCCTGCGGCGCGTCGAATGCCTCAGCGGGTGCCGGCATCCCTGCAACGTGTCGCTGTCGGCCTTCGGCAAGACCCGGCTGCGCTTCAACAACGTCGGGCCGGAGCAGGCGGAGCCGCTGGTCGTCCTGGCGCGCCGCTATCTGGACAGCGCCGGCGGCGAGGTGCGGGGGGAGGCGGGGCCGCTCGGGCTGGAGGCCCGCATCGCCTCCGCCGTCCCGCCGCCCTCCCAATCGAACTGAAGCCCAAATCGAACTGAAGCTCACAACAGACCAAGGCGACGATCCACGAACGATCACCCGAACCCATCATCACCCGCGGCGAGGCGCCAAGACAAAGAAGCTGCCCCCGCAACCGGAGGAAACGATGCCCACGACCCTGTTCACCAACGTCCAGATTCTCGACAGCACCGGTGAGAAGCCCTTCGCCGGAGAAGTGCTCGTCCAGGGCAACCGGATCGCCGAGGTCTCCCGGCAGGCCGGCGCCATCTCCCGCGAGGAGCACCGGGTGGTCGACGGCGGCGGCGCCACGCTGATGTCCGGCCTGTGCGACGCCCACACCCATTTCAGCTGGATCAACCAGGCCGGTCTCGACCCCATCGGCCTGATGCCGGTCGAGGAGCATGTCCTGGAGGCGGCGGACAACGCGCGCACCTATCTCGACTGCGGCTACACGATGTGCGTCGGCGCCGCGGCGGCCAAGCCGCGCCTGGACGTCGTCGTCCGCGACTACATCAACAAGGGCCGCATCGCCGGGCCGCGCTACCTCGCCAACGGGCCGGAGATCGCCACCATCGGCGGGTTGGGCGACCTGAATCCCAGCCATGTCGGCGCCTACACCTTCGTGGAGGTCGTCAACGGCCCCTACGAGATGCGCGCCTGCGTCCGCCGCCTGCTGAAGGAGGGCGTCGACCTCATCAAGCTGAACCTCTCCGGCGAAGAGATCACCAAGTGCCGGGCCGAAGACACCCCGATGGCCGAGGACGAGGTCGCCGAGGCGGTGCGCGAGGCCCATCGCAAGCGGGGGGTGCGCATCTGCGCCCACGCGCGCAGCGCCGAATCCGTGAAACTCTGCGTCAAGCACGGCATCGAGATCGTCTACCACGCCAGCTTCGCCGACGAGGAGGCGTTGGATCTGCTGGAGGCCAACAAGGACAAGCATTTCGTCGCGCCCGGCCTCGCCTGGGTCTACCAGACCTGCTACGCCGCCGCCGACTGGGGCATCACCGAGGAGGTCGCCCGCAACATGGGCTATTTCCGTGAGCTTGAGGCCGCGGTCGAGACGATGAAGGCGATGCGCAAGCGCGGCATCCGCGTGCTGCCCGGCGGTGACTACGGCTTCGCCTGGACCCCGCACGGCACCTACGCCAAGGACCTGGAGTATTTCGTCGAGCTGCTGGGCTTCACCCCGATGGAGGCGATCCAGTCGGCGACCCTGCTGGGCGGCGAGATCATGAACCGTCCGGGCGAGCTGGGGCTGGTGCGCAATGGCTATCTGGCCGACCTGATCCTGCTCGACGGCGACCCGCTGCAGGACATCACCCTGTTCCAGGACCGCAGCCGCATCCTGGCGATCATGAAGGACGGCTCCTTCCACAAGGAGATGACGCCGCCGGCCCGCGCGCAGGTCAGCGTCGCCGCCTGAGGCGTCGCCTCCTGCCCCTGCCGCGACCCTCCTCCACAGCCGTGGGGGAGGGAACGGGCGGGCTTTGCGCCCGCCACCCCCAGCATCGGGGCCGCCGAGCATGAGATTTTACATTCTCCTGTCACTGAACGCGCTGACCGTGGCGTCTCTGTACTTCCTGGTGGCCAGCGGCTTCTCGCTGATCTTCGGGCTGCTGCGGACCGTCAACATGGCGCACGGCGCCTTCTATCTCCTGGGCGCCTATGTCGGGTACGACATCGCGTCCTACACGGGGTCCTGGCTGCTCGGGCTGGTGGGGGCGGCGGTCGCCGTGGCCGTCGTCGGGCTGGCGATGCATCTGACGCTGCTGCGCACGCTGGGCGGCGACGAGCTGCGGCAGGCGCTGGTCACCATTGGCTTCGCCATCGTGGTCGGCGACCTGCTGCTGGCCCATTACGGCGGCATCACCTACCAGTTCACCCCGCCCGAGATCCTCTACGGCACGACGCCGCTGCCGGTGGTCCACGGCTACCCGACGATCCGCCTCGTGGTCATCGCCAGCGCGCTCCTGGTCGGGCTGGGGCTGTGGCTGCTGATCCACCGCACCAAGGTGGGGATGCTGATCCGCGCCGGGGTGGACGACCGCGACATCCTGTCGGCCATGGGCTTCAATGTGCAGCGGGTGCTCCTGCTCGTCTTCGCGCTGGGCGCCGGCCTGGCGGGGCTGGCCGGGGTGATCGGCGGCAGCGCCCTGTCGATCTCGCCGGGGGAGGACGCGCGGTTCCTGCTGTCCTCGCTGGTCGTCGTGATCATCGGCGGCATGGGCAGTCTGGCCGGGGCGGCCTTGGGCGCGCTGCTGATCGGTTTCGCCGAGCAGTTCGGCCTCGCCTTCATCCCGAACTACGCGACGCTGCTGACCTTCCTGCTGATGGTCGCGGTGCTGGCGGTCCGGCCCCAGGGCCTTCTCGGACGGGGATGACGACGATGCCTCAGCAATTCCTTCGCCATCCGGTCCTCTGGCTGGCCCTGGCCGGTCTGGCCTTTCCGCTGGTCGCCGGCGACTTCTGGGTGGGCACCGTCGCCGCCCGCGTGCTGATCATCGGCACCATGGCGCTGAGCCTGACCTTCCTGACCTCCAGCGCCGGGCTGGTGTCCTTCGCCCAGGCCGGGGTGGCGGGGGTGGCCGGCTACACGCTGGCTCTGCTGTCGCCCAACATCACCGGCGTCGGCGTGGCGGTGCCCTGGCCGCTCGCCGTCGGTGCGGCGCTCGGCATGGGGACGCTGGCCGGCCTGCTGGTCGGCTGGGTGTCGGTGCGGTCCAGCGGAATCTATCTGCTGATGATCACGCTGGCGATGTCGGTCAGCCTGTTCTACCTCGTCTCGCAGAACACCGAGGTCTTCAACGGCTTCGACGGCATCAACGGGCTGAAGCCGCCGGAGCTGTTCGGCATCGACCTGCGGGCGCCCATCCCCTTCTACGGCATGGCGCTGGGCGCCGCCGTCCTGTCGGCCGCCGCGGTCCTGCATCTGGACCGCACGCCCTTCGGCCTGCAACTGCACGCTCTGCGCAACGCTCCGCGGCGGGTCGCGGCGCTCGGCTTCAGCACGACGCTGCTGCGCATCGCCGCCTTCGGCATCGCCGGGCTGATCGCCTCGGTGGGCGGCGTGCTGAACACGTGGTTCAGCGGCCAGATGTCGCCGGGGGCGGTGGACGTGCACGCGGCGGTCAACCTGCTGGTCGTCGCGGTGCTGGGCGGCATTCGGCACCCGCTGGGCGCCTTCCTGGGGGCCGCCGCCTTCGTCCTTCTTGAAAACTACGCCGCGTCGGTCATCGACCGCGAGCGCTTCAATCTGGTGATCGGGGCCGTCTTCATCGTGATCGTCCTCTTCGCGAAGGACGGCCTGATCGGACTGATCCAACAACTGCGCGCCCAGATCAAGCCGGCCTGGACCGGCGTGTGCGCGAAAAACGGGAGGAAAACGGTATGAAGACGACCTTGCACACGGTGCTGGGCGCCGCCGGCGTCGCGGCTCTCCTGTCCGGCACGGCCCTGTCCGCGGCCTTGGCGCAAGACATCCGCATCGGCGCGTTGGCGACCCTGGAAGGCCCCTTCGCTCAGTCCGGCCTGGACGGCATGCGCGGCGTCGAACTGGCGGTGGACGCCTTCAAGGGGCAGGTCGCCGGCAAGCGGATCGTGCTGGTGAAGGAATCCTCCAACGCCAAGCCGGACGTGGCGGTCGCCAAGACCCGCAAGCTGATCGAGCAAGACAAGGTGGACATCGTCGTCGGACCGCTGTCCGGCGGCGAGGGCATCGCCGTCAAGGAATACGCCAAGTCGGTCCCGTCCAAGACCTTCGTCAACGGCACCTCCGGCGCGCAGGACACGACGCTGCGCGACCCGGCGCCGAACTTCTACCGCTTCACGCTGGACGGCGCGCAGTGGCAGGCCGGGCTGGGCAGCTACGCCTACGAGACCAAGGGCTACCGCAACATCGCCGTCGTGTCGGAGGATTATTCCTTTCCCTATTCCCAGGTGATGGGCTTCCAGGCGGAATATTGCAGCCGCGGCGGCAAGATCGCCCAGAAGAACTGGGTGCCGGTCGGCACCAAGGACTTCACCTCGGTCATCGCCAAGCTGCCCGACAACGTGGACGCCGTGTATGTCCTGCTGGGCGGGGCGGACGCGGTGAATTTCCTGACGCAATATTACCAGTCCGGCGGCACGGCGCCGCTGATCGGCAGCAGCGTCACCGTGGACCAGACCGTCCTCAGCTCCAAGGGCGCCTTCAAGAACAAGGTGCTGGGCATGATCGCCGCCGGCCCGGTTGCCGATTCCAACGAGGACCCCAAGTGGGTCGAGTTCGTCAAGGCCTACAAGGCGAAGTTCCCGGACGGGCTGGAATCGCCGTCGCTGTTCGCCCACGGCTATTACATCAGCACGCTGGCGGTGCTCCAGGCGCTGGAGCAGGTCGGCGGCACGCTGGACGATGGGCAGAAGACCTTCCAGGCCGCGCTGGCGAAGACCGAGCTGACCGACCGCTCGCCGACCGGCGCGATCCGGCTGGACGAGAACCGGCAGGCCATCGCCGACAATTTCGTGACGGAGGTCGCCCAGCGGCCCGACGGCGCCTTCTACAGCAAGGTGGTGAAGGTGGCGAAGGGCGTCGATCAGGCGCTCGGCATGGACCGGGCCACGTTCCTGGCGCTCGGCCCGGCTTCACGCGACAACCCGTCCTGCAACTGACCGCCGCGCCCGAACGCCGCGTCCTCCGGAGGCCCGCCATGCCCACGCCGCCGATCCTGACCGTCCAGGATGTGTCCATCAGCTTCGGCGCCGTGCGCGCGGTGAACGGGGTGTCCCTGGCGCTGGCGCCGGGGGAGCGCCACGCCCTGCTCGGCACCAACGGGGCGGGGAAGACGACGCTGTTCAACGCCATCTCCGGGGAGGTGCCGCTGACCGCCGGCGGCATCGCCTTCAAGGGCCGCGACATCTCGCGCCTGCGCCCGCACCAGCGGGCAAGGCTGGGCATCGGGCGCACCTTCCAGACCAGCCTGACCTTCGCCGACCGCTCGGTGGAGGACAATCTCCGCGTCGCGGTGATGGGCAGCCGGGGGCCGCGCTTCAGCGTCCGCCCCTGGCGGCACCACCGGGAGCAGGTGGAGGCGGCGCGGGCCTGCGCGGCGCGCTTCCGGCTGGACGAGGTGCTGGCCCAGCCGGTCGCCACCCTGTCCTACGGCCAGCAGCGTGAGCTGGAGATCGCCATGGCCCTGGCCGGGGAGCCGGAACTGCTGCTGATGGACGAGCCCGCCGCCGGCATGTCCCCGCAGGGCCGCGGCCGTTTGGTCGAGATCCTGCGCGGGCTGCCGCGCCGCATCACCATGCTGTTCGTGGAGCACGACATGGACGTGGCGCTGTCGCTGGCCGACCGCATCACCGTGATGCGCGACGGCGCGGTGGTGGCGTCGGGCACCCCGTCCGAGATTCGCGCCAACCCCCTGGTTCGGGAGATCTATCTTGGTGGAAAGCACTAACGCGCTGGTCGTCAGCGGGCTGGAGGTGCGGCGCGGCGCGCTTCCGGTGCTGCACGGCGTCGAACTGCGGCTCGACGGGCCGAGCCTGGCGATCCTCGGCCGCAACGGGGCGGGGAAGACGACTCTGTGCAGCGCGCTGATCGGGCTGCTGCCCGCCGGGCGGGGATCGATCCGCTTCAACGGCGTGGAGCTGGCCGGGCGCAAGCCGCACGACATCGCCGGACAGGGCGTGTCCATCGTCCCGCAGGGGCGGCGGGTGTTTCCCTCGCTCACCGTGGACGAGCATCTGCGCCTGATGGAGGGCCGGCGGCCCGGCCCCTGGACGGTGGAGCGTGTCTATGCGGTCTTCCCGCGGCTGGCCGAGCGCCGCCGCAACTTCGGCAACCAGCTCTCCGGCGGCGAGCAGCAGATGCTGGCCATCGGGCGGGCGCTGCTGACCAATCCGCGCCTGCTGATCCTCGACGAGCCGTCGGAGGGGTTGGCCCCGAAGATCGTCGATCACCTGCTGGAGGTGCTGGGTGGCCTGCGCCGCGACGGCACGTCCGTCCTGATCGTCGAGCAGAACCTGCGCGTCGGCACCAGCGCGGCGGAGTGCGTCGCCATCATGTCCGGCGGCCAGATCGCGCTGGTCACGTCTTCCAAGGAGCTGTGGGAGGACGACGGCCTGCAGCAGCGCTATCTCGGCGTGTCGGCCCATTGACCCCACCGGAAAAGGACAGGGACCGGATGAGGCTTTCAAACACATTCGCCGTCGTCACCGGCGGGTCGGACGGCATCGGCCACGCCATCGCGGAGGCTTTCGCGCGGGAGGGGGCGGATCTCTGCCTCGTCGCGCGCAACCCCGGGAAGCTCGCCGACGCGGCGGCGCGGCTCGCCGCGAACGGGACGCGGGTCGTGACCGTCGCCGCGGATCTGGGGCAGCCGGACGGGCTGGAGCGGGCGGCGGCGGAGATCGGCGGCTTTGGCCGGGCGGTCCATACGCTGGTCAACAACGCCGGCACGGCGACCTTCGTCCCCTATCTGGAGGCCGACCGGGCGCAGTACGAGCACAGCGTCGCCCTGAACGTCACCGCCCCCTTCTTCCTGACCCAGGCGCTGGTGCCGCTTATGCCCGCCGAGGGAGGAGCGGTCATCAACATCTCGTCCTACTTCGCCGGGAAGATGCTGCCGGGGCGGCCGTCGAGCCTCTATTCGCTGACCAAGGGGGCGCTCAATTCCCTGACCAAGGCCATGGCCTACGAGTTGGCGCCGCGCGGCATCCGCGTCAACGCCATCGCGCCGGGCACGGTGGACACCGAGCTGCGCCGCCGCACCATCGCCGCGATGCCCGAGGATGACCAGCGCGCCATGGCGGAGCTGGTCAAGCGGCTCTACCCTCTGGGCCGCATCGGCAAGGCCAGCGATCTCGGCGGCATCGCCGTCTTCCTGGCCTCGCCGGAAGCCGCCTGGACCACCGGAGCGGTCTTCGCGATCGACGGCGGCCTGACGATTACCTGACCGCCGCCGGTCGCGGGACCACGTCACTCGTAGCGGATGCTGACCGCCGAGGCCGCCTTCAGCGCCCGGTCGCGCGCGTCGTCGGTGTCGGTGCCGGCGGCGAGCGCCACGCCCATGCGGCGGTTCTTGCGGGTCGTCGGCTTGCCGAACAGGCGGACGTCCACGTCATGCTCTGCGCTGCCCACGCGCATCGCGTCGGCCAGCCCCTCGATGGCGAAGCGCTCGGCCTCGCGGTCGGCCAGGATGACGGCGGAGGCGGACGGGCCGCGGACATGGATCGCCGGGATCGGCAGGCCCAGGATGGCGCGGGCGTGCAGGTCGAACTCCGACAGGTTCTGCGACAGCAGGGTGACCATGCCGGTGTCGTGCGGGCGCGGCGACAGCTCGGAGAAGACGACCTCGTCCTTGGTGACGAAGAACTCGACGCCGAAGATGCCGTAGCCGCCGAGATTGTCCACGACCTTGGCCGCCATGTCCTTGGCGTCGTCCAGCAGCGCCGCGGGCATCGGCACCGGCTGCCAGGACTCCTGATAATCGCCGCGCTCCTGCCGGTGGCCGATCGGCTCGCAGAACAGGATGCCCTCGCGGGTGCGGACGGTCAGCAGGGTGATCTCGTACTCGAAGGGCACGAACTCCTCGACGATGACCTTCCGGCGGTCGCCGCGCATGTTGGCGACGGCGTAGGTCCAGGCGGCCTCAAGCTCCGCGGCGGTGCGGACGGTGCTCTGCCCCTTGCCGGAGGAGGACATGACCGGCTTGATGACGCAGGGCAGGCCGGTGTGCTCCGCCCCGGCGACCACCTCCTCCAGGCTTTCGGCGTAGCGGTACTTGGAGGTGCGCAGGCCCAGCTCCACCGCGGCGACCTCGCGGATGCGGTCGCGGTTCATCGTCATCGTGGCGGCGCGGGCGGAGGGGACGACGGTCAGGCCGGCGTCCTCGAACTCGTGCAGCACCTCGGTGCGGATGGCCTCGACCTCTGGCACGATGAAGTCGGGCGTGTGCTTGGCGATGGCCGCGCGCAGGGCGTCCGGGTCGAGCATGGAGAACACCTCCGCCGCGTCGGCGACCTGCATCGCCGGGGCGTTGGCGTAGCTGTCGCAGGCGATGACCTCGCAGCCGAGGCGCTTGGCGGCGATGACGAACTCCTTCCCGAGTTCGCCCGAGCCGAGAAGAAGGATTTTGGCCGTGAACATGCGCGGACTCCCGTGACGCAAACCCGTGACGCAACTGCTGCCCGCGGAGCTTTACCCCAACGCGGGCTGTGCGTACATGGCCGACTGCATGCGTTATTGCAAACTGCCCCAGCGCCGGGTGGCGGGTTCGGCCAGCGCCCAGCGCCACTGGCCGTCCTTGGCCCGGCAGATGGTGGTGACGTTGAAGTCCGGCGCGTCGTCCAGCGTGAAGACCACGTCCTTGCAGGGGATCGCCTCGCCGAAGCCGCGGGCCACCTGCACCGTGCCGGTCTTGCCGCTGAGCGGCAGCTTCTCCTCCACCGTCCAGGTCGCCGCCTGCCCGACGGTGAGCGGGCCGGCGGCGCGGGCGACGGCGTTGTGGACGTTGTCGGTGATCCGCCGCTCCGCGTATTTCACGCCCTGGTCGATGCCGTAGCTGGCCCCGGCGCCGGCGATGATGCCCAGCACCGGGTTGCCGGTGGCCGAACCGACCGTCGCCGCCACGCCCGCCGTGGTCACCCCGGTGACCGCCGAACCGAACCCGGCGCAGCCGGACAGCGCGAGCAGGGCGGCGGTGGCGAGGGCGGCGCGGCGGAGCGGGGATGCGGTCATCGGGCGGCACGGGGGTGGTGAGCGGGGCTTGGGGGGCGGACTGCGGCACCCTATCCGTTCGGATGGGGAGGCCGCCCGTGGTCAAAGCGTGACCTTCGCGGGTGGCTTCGCGCGCTTGCCCTATGGACGCTGGCGGGCGCAGACCCCATGCTTTGGATATCAGGACAGTCGATCTAACCCTCTCCCCTCTGGGGAGAGGGTGGCCCAGAGGGCCGGTGAGGGGGGATGTGCGTGGCAGTGCGTTCGGCACAAGCGCAACCCCCTCACCCTGACCCTCTCCCCAGAGGGGAGAGGGGACTTTGAGTGCGGATGCATGGGGGCGGCGGCGAGTGAGCAGTGGCACGATCAGACGACGTTGGATCGCGGGCACCGGGCTGCTGCTCGCGCTGCTGGCCGGGCCGGCTGCGGCGGAGCGGATCGTCACGGACTCCTCCGGACGCCGCGTCACCCTGCCGGACCGGGTGGAGCGCGTGTTCCCCGCCGGGCCGCCGGCCTCCGTCGTCGTCTACATGCTGGCGCCCGAGAAACTTCTGGGCTGGACGCGGGCGATCAGCCCGCCGGAGCGGCCCTTCCTGCCCGACCGCTACGCCGACCTGCCGGAGCTGGGGCGGCTGACCGGGCGCGGCAACACCGTCAACCTGGAAACCGTGGTCGCGGCGAGGCCGGACGCCGTCGTCGATGTCGGCAGCACCGCCCCGACCTTCGTGTCGCTGGCCGACCGGGTGCAGGAGCAGACGCGGGTGCCGACCCTGCTGATCGACGGGCATCTGGCCGACTCCCCGCGGACCTTCCGCACGCTCGGCGCGCTGATGGGCGTGGCGGAGCGGGGGGAGGAGTTGGCCCGCTACGCCGAAACGACCCTGGCCGAGGTGCGCCGGCGCTTCGAGAGCGTACCGGAGGGCCAGCGGCTGAAGGTCTACATGGCGCGCGGGCCGCGCGGCCTGCAGACCGGCATCCGCGGCTCCATCAACGTCGAGGCGCTGGACGTCGCCGGGGTGCGCAACGTCGCGGCGGAAAACCTCGGCAACGGCGGGCTGGTCAACGTCTCGATGGAGCAGGTGCTGGCCTGGCAGCCGGACGCCATCGTCACCATCGACGGCGGCTTTTACGAGAGCGTGTGGACCGACCCGCTGTGGCAGGGGGTGAAGGCGGTGCGCGACCGGCGCGTTTATCTCTCGCCGGGGCTGCCCTTCACCTGGATCGATTCCCCGCCCGCCGCCAACCGCCTGCTCGGCCTGCGCTGGCTGGGCGCCGTCCTCTATCCGGAGCTGTTTCCGGAGGATCTGCGCGAGGAGACGCGACGTTTCCATGCCCTCTTCTACCACCGGGAGCCCACCGCGGAGCAGATCGACGCCCTCCTCGCCGGCAGCCGCCCGCCGGGGTGAGGTCCCCTTCGCGCTGACGCTGGGCGGGGTGGCCGCGCTGCTGGTCGCCGCGGTCTGCGTCGCCTTCAGCACCGGTGCCTATCCTGTCACGCCGGGGGAACTGGCCGGGTTGCTCATGGCGAAGCTGGGGCTCGGGAGCGCCGCCGTCGCCCCGGCGGTGGAGACGGTGATCTGGGACATCCGCGGCCCGCGCGTGCTGACCGCCATGCTGGTCGGGGCGGGGCTGGCCGCCTCGGGAGCGGCGTACCAGGGGCTGTTCCGCAACCCGCTGGTCTCGCCGGACATCCTCGGCGTGTCGTCGGGGGCGGCGCTGGGGGCGGTGCTGGGCATCTTCGCCTCGCTGCCGGTCCTGGCCATCCAGGGCATGGCCTTCGCGGGCGGGCTGTTGGCGGTGGGGGTGGTGCTGGCCGTCGCCTCGGCCATCCGCGGGCGGGACCCGGTGCTGGTCCTGGTGCTGGGCGGCGTGGTGATCGGGGCGCTGCTGGGCTCCGGCGTGGCGCTGCTGAAGTATCTGGCCGACCCCTACAACCAGTTGCCGGCGATCACCTTCTGGCTGCTCGGCAGCCTGTCGGCGGTCAACCGCGGCGACCTCGCGGCGCTGGTTCCGCCGGTGGCGGTGGCGCTGCTGCCGCTGGTGCTGCTGCGCTGGCGGCTCGACGTGATGACGCTGGGCGACGAGGAGGCGACGGCGCTCGGCGTGCCGGTGCGGGTGGTGCGGATCGTGGTGATCGCGGCGGCGACGCTGATGACCGCCGCCGCGGTGTCGGTCAGCGGCATCGTCGGCTGGGTCGGGCTGCTGGTGCCGCACCTCGCCCGGCTGATGGTCGGCCCGGCCTTCGTCCGGCTGCTGCCGACGGCGGTGCTGCTGGGGGCGGCCTATCTGCTGGCGGTGGACACGCTGGCCCGCAGCCTGGGGCCGGTGGAACTGCCGCTTGGGGTGCTGACCGCGGTCATCGGCACGCCGGTCTTCCTCTGGCTGCTCGCCTTCGGAAAGCGCGGCTGGTCATGAGCGCGCGGCTGTCGGTGGAGGATCTCGCCTTCGGCTACGGCGAGCGGGTGGTCGGCGCCGGGGTCGGCTTCACCGTGGCGGCGGGGGAGGTGCTGTGCCTGCTCGGCCCCAACGGCGGCGGCAAGACGACGCTGTTCAAGACTCTGCTCGGCCTGCTGCCGCCGCGCGGCGGGCGGGTGCGGGTCGATGGCGCGGACACCGCCGGCTGGTCGCCGCGCCGCCGGGCGCTGGCCTTCGGCTACGTCCCGCAGGCGGGGGCAGGGCAGTTTCCCTTCACCGTGCGCGAGATGGTGCTGATGGGCCGCACCGCCCATCGCGGCGCCTTCAGCGCCCCCGCCGCGTCCGACCACGCCGCCGCCGAGGCCGCGCTGGACCGGCTGGGCATCGGGCATCTGGCCGAGCGCGACTGGCTGCGGATCAGCGGCGGCGAGCGGCAGATGGCCCTGATCGCCCGCGCCCTGGCCCAGGCGCCGCGCGTGCTTGTGCTCGACGAGCCGACCGCCAGCCTGGACTTCGGCAATCAGGTCCGCGTGCTGGAGCAGGTGCGGCGGCTGGCGGACGGCGAGGGTGGGGAGGGGCTGACGGTGGTCTTCTCCACCCACCACCCGGAGCAGGCCTTCGCCATCGCCGACCGGGTGGCTCTGCTGCACGGCGGGCGGCTGGCCCGCTTCGGCGCGCCGGAGGCGGTCATCACCGCCGCCATGATGCGCGAGGTCTACGGGACGGAGGTCGAGGTGGTGGCCGTGGGTGCGGACGGGATGCGGGTGTGTTTGCCAGTCGGGCTTAGGAGGCCGGGCTCAGGTCCGGTAGGACGGGGAGAGGCGCCCCGCCGCCGGTGACTTCGCGTAACGCAGCGCGACCAACCCCAGGAAGATCGCGGCGTAGACGAAGGGTGGGTACTGCCAGCCCTTGACCAGCATGATGTAATGGACGCAGCCCGCCGCCCCAGCGACGAACACCGCCTTGTGCAGCGCCTTCCAGCGCCGCCCGCCGAGCCGCCGCACCATGCCGTTGGTCGAGGTCGCGGCCAGCGCCGTCAGGATCACCAAGGCGCCCATGCCGACGGTGATGTAGGGCCGCTTCACGATGTCCTTCCACACCGCCGCCCAGTCGAAGAACTGGTCCACCCCCACATAGACGGAGACGTGCAGCAGCGCGTAGAAGAAGGCGAACAGCCCGATCATCCGGCGGAAGCGCGCCAGCCCCGCCTGCCCCGTCAGGATGCGCAGCGGCGTGACGGCCAGCGCGACCAGCAACAGGCGCAGCGCCCACAGCCCGCTCTGCCGCACCGCCTCGGCCACCGGCTCCGCCCCCAGCCCGCCGCTCACCCCCAGCCAGACCATCCAGCCGAGCGGGACCAGCCCAAGGGCGAACACCGCCGGCTTCGCCCAGCGCGAGGACAGCGCCAGGGCGACCGGTCCTTTCGACACGGCGGCCATCTCAGTAGTTCTTCCGCAGATCCATGCCGGCGTAGAGCGATGCCACCTCTTCCCCATAGCCGTTGAAGGGCAGCGTCTTGCGGCGGGAGAACTCGCCGACGCGGCGCTCCGTCGCCTGGCTCCAGCGCGGGTGGTCGACTTCGGGGTTCACGTTCGAATAGAAGCCGTACTCGCGCGGCTGCGAGCGGTTCCAGGAGGTCGGCGGCTGATCCTGCGTCAGGGTGATGCGGACGATCGACTTGATCGACTTGAAGCCGTACTTCCACGGCACGACCAGCCGCACCGGCGCGCCGTTCTGGTTGGGCAGCGTCTCGCCGTACATGCCCACCGCCAGGATGGTCAGCGGGTGCATGGCCTCGTCCATGCGCAGCCCCTCGACATAGGGCCATTGCAGCACCGGATACTTCAGGCCGGGCATCTGGGAGCGGTCGGCCAGCGTCTGGAAGGCGACGTACTTGGCGTTGCCGGTCGGGTCCACGCGCTTCAGCAGCTCGGCCAGCGGAAAGCCGACCCAGGGGATGACCATCGACCAGCCCTCGACGCAGCGCAGGCGGTAGACGCGCTCCTCCAACGGGAAGGACAGCAGGTCCTCGATGCCGAAGGTGGTCGGCTTTCCGACATCGCCGTCCACCGCGATCTCCCACGGGCGGGTGCGCAGCGTGCCGGCGTTCTCCGACGGGTCGGTCTTGTCCGTCCCGAACTCGTAGAAATTGTTGTAGTTGGTCGCCGACTTCATCGGAGTCTGGGCGTCCATCTTGGGGTCCTTAGGGCTGATCGTCAGCGGGGCCTGGAAGGGCGCGGCCAGCGCCGGACCCGGCACGGCACCCGTGCCGCCGAACGCCAAGGCTGCGGCGCCTCCGGCGATGATGGAGCGCCGGGACAGGAACAGGCCGCGGGGCGTCACCTCGTTCTCGCTGGCTTGCGACGCGCTCCGGACTTTGATGAGCATGAACACTCTCCACAGGAAAGCCGCCGGGAGGCGACAGCGCCCCCCGTCCCTCATCTAGCCTTGGTCGCCGGTCCCGGCAAATCAAGCGCGGGACACGAGTTCGTGAGCGTGACGTGAGGTCAGTCCTCCGGAACCGTCGTGACGGCGCCGCTTTCGGCGGATCGCAGGATCGCCTCGATCAGCCGGTGGACCTTCAGCGCCTCCCGCCCGGAGACGCGCGGCTGGCCACCGCGGTCGAGCGCGTCGAGGAAGTCGGCCAGGACGGCGCGGTGATGGGCGTTGGAGAAGGCCATGGGGTCGGCCCCGCCGCCCAGCGTGCCCGCCGTCTCCCCGGCCTGGACCGTCCCGCCTGAGCGCAACTGCACCTCCAGCCGGTCGCCGGTCAGCAGGGCGGAGCCGGCGGTTCCGGCGATCTCGATGCGCTCCGGATAGCCGGGATAGGCGGCGGTGGTGGCGTCCACCGTGGCGAGCAGCCCGCCGTCGTAGCGCAGGGCGGCGCACACCACGTCCTCGGTGTCGATGGGGCGCAGGCCGCTGGTGTTGGCGAAGGCGGCGACGTCGCGGGGCAGGCCGAGCAGGCTGACATAGAGATCCAGCGTGTGGATGGCCTGGGTCAGCAGCACCCCGCCGCCGTCCCGCGCCTTCATGCCGCGCCCCGGCTGGGCGTAGTAGGCGTCGTCGCGCCACCAGCGCACCACGACGGAGGCCGACAGCGGCCGGCCCAGCGTGCCGTTGCGCAGCAGCTCCGCCAGCCGTTCCGCGGCGGCGCGGAAGCGGTGCTGGAGCATGACGCCGAGCGTCAGCCCGGCGCGCTCCATGCTCTCCACCACGGCGCGGCAGCCGGCGGGCGTGGCGTCCAGCGGCTTCTCCAGAAGGACGTGCTTGCCGGCGGCGGCGCAGCGGGCGACGAGGTCGGCGTGGGTGTCCGGCGGGGTCAGCAGCAGGACGGCGGAGACGGTGGGATCGTCGAGGATCGCCTCCGCCCGGTCCACCGCCGGCAGGCCGAAGCGCGCCGCGAAGGCGGTGCGGCGCTCGGCCGACGGGCTGAAGCAGCCCGCCACCTCCACCCGGTCCGCCAGATCCAGCAGGCTCTGGGCGTGCGGCGTCGCCGCCATGCCCAGCCCGATCACGCCGACGCGGCGCCGCATCCGGTTCAGCCCTGGGCCAGGGCGGAGGCCTCGCGGGCCAGCCGCTCGATCTCGGACCAGCGGCGCTCCTTCACGGCGTCGGCTGGGGTCAGCCAGGTGCCGCCGAGCGCGAAGACGTTGGGGAGCGACAGGATCTCCTTCACATGCTCCGCCTTGAGGCCGCCGGTCGGGCAGAAGCGGATCTCCGGCATCAGCGGCGCCATGCCGCGCAGCGCCGGGGCGCCGCCGTTCAGCATCGCCGGGAAGAACTTCAGTTCGCGGAAGCCGTGCTCCATGGCGATCAACGCCTCGGTCACCGTGGCGATGCCCGGCAGATAGGGCAGGCCGGCAGTCTTGGCGGCTTCCGCCAGACGGTCGGTCAGGCCGGGGCTGACGACGAAGCGGGCGCCGGCGTCGCGGGCCTGGGCGAACTGCTCGGGCCGGATCAGCGTGCCGAGGCCGACCAGGGCGCCCGGAACGCGGGCGGCGATGGCCTCCGCGCAGGCGAGAGCGGCCGGGGTGCGCAGCGTCACCTCCAGCGTGGTCAGGCCGCCGGCGACCAGTGCCTCGGCCAGGGCGACCGCGGTGTCCGGCTCGTCGAGGACGAGGACCGGGACGATGCGCGGGCCGGACAGGGAGGGTTCAAGACGCGGGTGGGTCATGTCAGGGCCTCGGCAGGAGAGAAATAGAGTGGGGTGGCGTGCCGCATGTCGTCGATGGTCAGCAACAGGCCGTCGATGTGGTCGCCGAGTGCCTTCACCGCGCGGTCGGGGTCATGGGCCGCGATGGCGGCGACGATGGCCTCGTGCTCGGCGATGACGGTCGCCAGGCGGCCGGGATAGGGAAGGGTCATGTGGCGGCAGCGGTCGATCTGCACCTTCACCTGCTGGGTGATCGGCCAGAAACCGGGATAGCCGGCAATGTCCGCGATCAGCGCGTGGAACGCCTCGTCCGCCTGATGGAAGCCGTCGGCGCAGCCCGAGGCGTCCACCTCGCGCTGGCGCTCCAGGTTGGCCTGGAGGGCGGCGATCTGGCTGCGGGTGGCGCGTTCCGCGGCGAAGCGGACGGTTGCCTGCTCCAGCGTCTTGCGGATCAGGTTGGCTTCCGGCAGATCGCCGATGGGGATGCGGGCCACGAAGGTGCCCGACTGCGGAAAGACCTCCACCAGCCCCTCGTCGGCCAGCCGCAGGACCGCCTCGCGCACCGGGGTGCGGCTGACGCCGAAGGCTTCGGCCACCAGCTTCTCCACGATCGGGTCGCCCGGCTTGCGGGCCAGCGACACGATGTCGGCCCGCAGGTCGCGGTAGATCGCCGCTGCCGCCGTGGTCCCGCGCTGCGATGCACGGGGCGGCTTGACGGCGACAGGAACGGTCGTGGCTAGACCCGTGGAAGGTTGGCCCATAGAAGCTTGGTCTGGGGGCATGGAGGGTCCCTCCGTCAGGGGATCAGCCGTCCAGCACGGACGCCATGGCGTCGCGCGGGATGACGGCACCGCGGTGCTGGATGACCACGGCGGCGATGCGGTGGGCGGAGCGCGCCGCCTCCACCGGGCCGAGGCCCTTCAGGCGGGCGCTGAGATAGCCGGCGCTGAAGCTGTCGCCCGCCGCGGTGGTGTCCACGACCTTGGCGACCTTTTCCGACGGCACGGTCTCCTCGACACCGGGAGCGGAGACGATGCAGCCCGGCTTTTCCAGCTTCAGCACGATCTCCGTCACCCCGGCACCGCGCACGCGGGCCATGGCGCTGTCGGCATCGGCGTCGCCGTAGAGGCCGCGCAGATCCTCGACGCCCGGCAGGGCAATGTCGGTGCGTTGGAGCATCGCGTCGTAGGCGCGCTGCGCCGTCTCGCGGTCGGGCCACAGGCGGGGACGCCAGTTGGTGTCGAAGGCGACGCGGCCACCACGCTCGCGCAGGCGGTCGAGCATGGGGAACAGCACCTCCCGCCCGCGCTCGCCCCAGATGGCCAGGCTGATGCCCGACATGTAGAGCAGGTCGTAGCTTTCCAGATCGGCGACCAGCGCCGGGCTGTCGGGCAGCACGAACAGGTCGCGGGCCGGCGCGGAATCGCGCCAGTAGAGGAAGCGCCGCTCGCCGCTGTCGTCCGTCTCGATCATGTAGAGGCCGGGAACCCGGTTGGGAACGCGCAGCACATGGCCGGTGCCGACCCCCTCGGCCTCCCAGGTGGCGATCATGGCGTCGCTGTTGGTGTCGTCGCCCAGCGCCGTCACGTAATCCGTCGCCACGCCCAGCCGCGCCATGTAGACGGCGGTGTTCAGGGTGTCGCCGCCGAAGCCCATGGTGAAGGTCCCGTCAGGACGGCGCACCAGTTCGATCATGCATTCGCCAAGGGCCGCAACCCGGCGCGCGGACTCACCCATCGCCATCCCCCGTCCGGCGGTCGAGCCCACCGGTTCCTGCTAAAGAGTTCGAACAACACGGGTTTTTAGTCCCGTGCCTCCCGAGGGCAAGTATACTAATATATCAATGCCGGAGGCAAGGTTTTTCGGCGATTGTCATGGCGCGGACGCTGCGGCGTTTTGCTGCTTCTTCTTGCGCAGCCGCTCGCGGTGGGCGGTGTAGAGGCCGCTGGCGATGATGATCCCGGCGCCCAGGAAGGTCCAATGGTCGGGCAGCGCCCCGAAGATCAGGAAGCCCAGAAGCGTGGACCAGACGATCTGCACGTAGGAGCAGGGGGCGAGCACCGACGCCTCGCCGAAGCGGTAGGCCTGGACCATCAGCCATTGCCCCATGGTCGAGACCAGCCCGATGAGGGCGCCCAGCGCCACCTCCGTTGCGGTCGGCATGGCGAAGTTGAAGGGCAGCAGAATGGTCAGCACGGCAAGGCCCGTCAGGGCGGTCCAGATCAGGGTGGTGGTGGGATGCTCCTGCCCGGTCATCTTGCGGGTGATGACCACGCCGGTCGCCCAGCTCATCGCCGACAGGATGGGGAAGATGGCCGCCGGTTGGAAAGCCGCCCCGCCGGGCCGGATGACGATCAGCACGCCGAGGAGTCCGACCAGCACCGCCGCCCAACGGCGCGGTCCGATCTTCTCGCCCAGCACCAGGATCGAAAGCACCGTGACGAAGACGGGCGAGACGTAGCTGGTCGCCGCCGCCTCGGCCAGGGGCAGATAACGCATGCCCATGATGAAGAACAGCGCCGACCCGAGCATCCCCAGAGCGCGCAGCACCTGGAGACCGGGGCTGGCGGTCTTCATCACCGGCGGACCGCCGCGGATCATCAGCGGCAGCAGCAGCGTCGTGAAACCGACATAGCGCATCCAGCCGATCTCGATGGAGGGCAGGGTCTGGGACAGATACTTCGCCGTCGCGTCGGAGCAGGAGAAGAAGAAGACCGCGGCGACGACCATCAGAATCCCGCGCACGGGATCGTCACGGCGCTCGCTGCCGTAGGACGGCGCAGGTTGGGCGGCGGACACCCCTTCCGGGGGGCGGGAGCAGTCGGGCATGGCCGGGCGGCGTTTCCAGGCAGGAGGGCAGCAAGCGGAAGGATGACACGGGATTATGCCCGGTTAACCATCAGGTTACTGATATATCATGCCTGGGAACAATGGTGCGGAGCGTCATGGCAGCCATACGGCCGGCCCCGCGGATGTCATGGCGCGGGCCTGCGGGTCAGCCGTCGTCGCGGTCCGTGGCGACAGGGCCGCGCAGGGCCGAGGTGACGGCGGGCGCCGGGCGCAGCAGGGGCGTCGGCGGGTTGATCGGCAAGTCCATCAAGCCGCGGCGGGCGGCGTTGCGCTCCAGCTCGTAATCGGGGTCGGGGAAGCGTTGCAGAAGCGTCTCATAGGTGTCGCGCGCCGCTGCGGGGCAGCCCAGGATGCGGAAGGCTTCCCCTTGCCGCAGCAGGGCGCCGGCCTCCGTCCCGCGATGGTAGGAGGCGAGGCTGGCCGCCACGGCAAACCAGCGGTCGTAGGCGGTCCACAGCGCTTCCACCGTCGGCCCCTCGCACCGCCCGGCCTCCACCGCCGCCTCCAGCGCCTGCCGGTAGGCGGTGTCTGGGGGCGGGGAGGTCATCGCGCAGCCGCCCGCCAGCAGGAGGACGCCCGCAAGGGCAGTTCCGGCAATCGCTTGTCTGTTGCGCGGCATCGGTTCCTCTCCCCCGTTCGCATCCTCTCGCCACCAGTGAAATACAGTCGGATTAAAGCCCGGTTCAAGCCGGAGCGAGGAGGGCTGGGGAGGTGCGGCGTTGCAGGCAACTCGAGAGGAAAATGCTTCGAATTTCGAGGCAAAGAGCAGCCAAGAATCTACGCCTTAACGGATATTAAAAGTCATATAAAAGCGGGCCGTAACATTATCCCTTGAGGTAAGTCGAATGGTTGACTCGCGGTACAGGAAGGCTATTACCTGAGGGTGTGAGAAAATAAAGCACTCGGAATTAAGGAAAATTTTAAGTGCCTTGTCCTCCCGCCCTCTAGTTGAAACCTCTGTTGCGGAGAATCCCATGCGCGCTGTCCTGGTTGAACCGAACCCCCTGATCGCCGACGCGCTCGGCCGTCAGCTCGGCATGGGGAAGATCCGCTACGACCGCCAGGACTGGGCCGGGCTGGAGGAGCTTCTGCAGGAGCAGGGCGCGGACGGGCTGGGCTACGACGCCATCGTCCTGGGCAGCGTCGACGACCCGGCGCGCTGCGTGGCGGCGCTGCGGGCGCATCAGGTCGGGGCGGCGATCCTCTGCCTGCTCGACCGGCGCTGCGTGACGACGACGGTGGAGCTGCTGCACGCCGGAGCCGACGACGTGCTGGTCAAGCCGGTGGTCAGCGCCGAGGTGCGGGCGCGCATCGAGGTGGCGCGGCGGCGCTCGCGCGGCCTGCTGAGCAACGC
>NZ_JBFUHT010000044.1:0-87414 GCF_056402275.1 Azospirillum sp. P4_B5 | reverse complement strand
GCGGCGCGGGCCGCCTGGCTGGCCGACCTGCGGCGCGACCCCAGCCGCAACCGCGTGCGCCGCTTCGGCCAAGCCTGTGTGCTGGCGGCGGAACTGCCGGCGGACGTCACTTGGCTGCACACCCATTTCCTGCACACCCCGGCCAGCGTGGCGCGCTACGCAGCCCTGCTGACCGGCCTGCCCTGGAGCTTTTCCGCCCACGCCAAGGACATCTGGACCTCGCCGGACTGGGACCTGCGGGACAAGCTGGCCGAGGCGCGCTGGGGCGTCACCTGCACCGCGCTCGGCCTCGCCCGTCTGCGCGCCCTGGCGCCGGAGCCGGAGCGGGTGGACCTGCTCTACCACGGTCTGGACTTCAGCCGCTTCCCCGCCCCGCCGGACGCGCGCCCGGCGCGCGACGGGTCCGACTCCGCCGACCCGGTGCGGCTGCTGTCGGTCGGTCGGGCGGTGGAGAAGAAGGGCTTCGACCTGCTGCTCGACGCGCTGGCCCGCCTGCCCGCCGGGCTGCACTGGCGCTGGACCCACATCGGCGGCGGCGACCGGCTGTCCGCGCTGAAGGCGCAGGCGGCGGCGCTGGGTCTGGAGGGGCGGATCGACTGGCAGGGGGCGAAGGCCCAGGACGCGGTGATCGCCCAGTACCGCCGCGCCGACCTGTTCGTCCTGCCCTGCCGCACCGCGCGCGACGGCGACCGCGACGGCCTGCCCAACGTGCTGATGGAGGCGCAGAGCCAGGGGTTGGCCTGCCTGTCCACCCGCGCCGCCGCGGTGGCCGAGCTGATCGAGGATGGGGCTACCGGCACGCTGGTGGACCCCGAGGATCCCGCCGCCCTGGCCGGCGCGCTCGAGTCGCTGCTCCGCGATCCGGCCCGCCGCGCGGCGCTGGGGGCGGCGGGTGCCGCGCGGGTGCGGCGGGACTTCGGCAGCGACTCGGGCATCGACCGCCTGCACGATCGTTTCACAACCGCAAATGGATGGACGTCCTTTATGCCATTTGGGGGATGCTGTGCGTTGCACGGCCGCTGACAACGGGATAGAGTGCGGCTTTGCTCCACCTTTGCGACGTCATGTCGAGTCTAGCCGCCTTTCCCGAACCGGAAATCCTTTCCTTCATCGACTTCGACGACGACAGCGATGCCGTGGCGACCAGCCACGAGCTGTCGCTGACGCGCAGCAAGCTGGGCGACATGCTCGACCTGCTGCCCGCCGGGTTGTTGATCCATCAGGAAATGGGCATCGTCTTCGCCAACCAGGAGGCGGCGCGCATCCTCGGCCAAAGCGGCGACGCCCTGGTCGGGCGCCATTTCCTGGACTTCGTCGAGGAATCGGGCATCGACGACCAGCGGGATGCCTTCCTGCGCTGCCTGCGCGAGCGGGAGCTGGTGCGGTCCCAGGACGGAGTGATGATGTCCGCCGACGGTCAGCGCACCTGTGTCCAAGTCAGCATGTCGCCTCTGCCCTGGGACGGCCTGCCGGTCATCTACGTGCTGATCAACGACGTGACGGCGCTGAAGGAGTCGGAGGAGCGGCTGCGCCGGCTTTCCATCACCGACTCGCTGACCGGCGTGTCCAACCGCCGCCACTTCGTCGAGGCGGCGGAGCAGGAGCTGGCCCGCGCCCGCCGCCACGGCCGGCCGGTCACGCTGCTGATGCTCGACCTCGACCATTTCAAGAGCATCAACGACACCCACGGCCACGCCGTGGGAGACGAGGCGCTGCGGACCTTCACCGCCGCCTGCCGCGCCCTGCTGCGCGAGAACGACCTGTTGGGTCGCACCGGCGGCGAGGAGTTTGCCATCCTGCTGCCGGAAACCGACATCGCCGGGGCGCGCATGGTGGCGGAGCGCATCCGCCGCCGCACGGCAGAACTGAAGGTATCATCGGGAGTCGAGACGGTGCGCTTCACCGTGTCGATCGGCGTGGCCTGCTGCGCCGCCGGGACGCGCGACGTGGACGCCATGCTGTCCAGCGCGGACGAGGCGCTGTACCGCGCCAAGGCCGCCGGACGGAACCGCGTGATCTGCGCGCGGGAACCGACCCCGTTCTGAGCGTCCTTTTCTTCACGACACCGGGGCCGCGATGCGCATCGCCTTCTACGCCCCACTGAAATCGCCGACCCACCCGGTGCCTTCGGGCGACCGGCGCATGGCCCGGCTGCTGATGGCCGCCTTGGAGGGGGCCGGGCACGCGGTGACCCTGGCCAGCACCCTGCGCAGCTGGGACGACGGGCGCCGTCCGGGCCGGGCGGAGCGTCTGGCCGCGCTGGGGGGGCGCTGCGCCGACCGCCTGACGGCGCGCTGGCGGGACGATCCGCCGGACCTCTGGTTCACCTACCACCTGTACCACAAGGCGCCGGACTGGATCGGACCGGCGGTCAGCCGCCGCTTCGGCATCCCCTATGTGGTGGCGGAAGCGTCCTTCGCGGCCAAGCGGGCCACCGGTCCCTTCGCCGCCGGCCACCGGGCCGCGGAGGCGGCGATCCGGCAAGCCGTCGTCGTCGTCAACCTCGCCGGCCACGACGCCGAAGGGGTCTTGCCGCTGCTCCAGTCGCCGGACCGGCTGGCGCGGCTGCGGCCCTTCCTCGACACGCGCCCCTTCGCGGCGGCGGCCATGGAGCGCGCCCGGCACCGCGCGGCGCTGGCGGAGCGTTACGGCCTGAACCCGGACGTTCCCTGGCTGCTGGCGGTCGGCATGATGCGCGGCGGCGACAAGGAGCGTTCGTACGAGATTTTGGCCGAAGCCCTCTCTCGCTGCGAAGCCTCTTCTCCCTCCCCTGCGAAGCGGGGGRGGGCCGGGGTGGGGGCAAGTACCTTGCCTCCCCACCACCTCCTCATCGCCGGCGACGGCCCCGCTCGCCCCCGGATCAAGGCGATGTTCAGGGGAGGCCCACCTGCCCCCACCCCAACCCTCCCCCGCTCTCGGCGGACCGTCGGTCCGCCTGCCGCGTCAGCGCAAACCTCTGGTTTGCGCGAGAGCTGGGCGGGAGAGGGAGTTGTGTTCCTCGGCCAGCAGAGTTCGGACGCCCTCGCCGCCCTCTACGCCGCCGCCGACCTGATGGTCTGGCCGGCGGTGAACGAGGCCTACGGCATGGCCCTGCTGGAGGCTCAGGCCGCCGGGCTGCCGGTGGTGGCGGGGCGCACCGGAGGGGTGCCGGACGTGGTGCGCGACGGGGTGACCGGCCTGTTGCCGCCGGTGGGCGATGCGGAGGCCTTCGCCGCCGCCGCCCGGGCGCTGCTCGACGACCCGGAAAAACGTCGCCGCTTCGGCGAGGCCGCGCGTCGCATCGCCGCCGCGGAGCACGATCTGAGCAACGCGGTGGCGGTTCTGGACGGAGTCGTCCGGCGCGCCGCGCGGAAAGGGAGCCCATGACCGATCTCATCATCCTGCGCCACGGGCCGACCGCGTGGAACGCCGCGCACCGTCTCCAGGGCGGCATCGACGAGCCGCTGTCCGACGAGGGCCGCGCCCGAGTCGCCACCTGGAGGCTGCCGCCGGACGTTCTGGGCTACCGCTGGGTCGCCAGCCCGAAGCGGCGGGCCTGGGAGACCGCACGGCTGCTCGGCCTCGACCCGGCGCCGGAACCGCGTCTGGTCGAGATGGGCTGGGGGGCGTGGGAAGGCCGCCTGCTGGAGGAGTTGCGGGCGAGCGGCGCCCTGACCGCGGACCGCGAGCGGATGGGCCTCGACTTCCGGGCGCCGGGCGGGGAGAGCCCGCGCGACGTGCAGACGCGGCTGATTCCCTGGCTGGCCGAGGTGGGCGCCGGGGGCGTGCCGACCGGGGCGGTGGCCCACAACGGGGTGATGCGGGCGCTCTACGCGCTGGCCACCGGCTGGGACATGGTGGGCAAGCCGGCCCACCGCCTGACCGACGGCTGTGCCCACCGCTTCCGGGTTGCGGAGGACGGGACGCCGTCGGTCGTGGCGATGAACGTGCCGCTGGTCGCGGAGGGTTAGCCGATCACACGGCGGATCACACGGCGAGATCGACCATCACCGGCACATGGTCGGACGGCTTCGGCTCCCAGCCGCGGGCCTCGCGCAGGACGCGGTGGCCGGTCAGCGCGTCCTTCAGCGGCGGGGTCACCCAGATGTGGTCCAGCCGCCGGCCGCGGTCGGAGGCCGCCCAGTCCTTCGCGCGGTAGCTCCACCAGGTGTAGAGCTTTTCCGTGGGCGGAACGAAATGGCGCAGCGCGTCGACCCAGCCGATGGACGCCTGCATCGCCGTCAGCTTCGCCACCTCCACCGGGGTGTGCGAGACGATCTTCAGAAGCTCCTTGTGGCTCCAGACGTCGTTCTCCAGCGGCGCGATGTTCAGGTCGCCGACCATGACCATGCGGCGGTCCGGGCTGCGCCGGGTCGTCCACCATTCGGTCATTTCGTCCACGAACTGGAGCTTGTGAGCGAACTTGTCGTTCTGTTCCGGGTCCGGAATGTCCCCGCCCGCCGGGATGTAGACGCTGTGCAGCTCGATCCCGCCGGGCAGTTCGGCGAAGACGTGGCGGCAGTCCTGCTTGCCGCACCAGTGCTGCACGTCGCGCGACGCGAAGGGCAGCTTCGACAGGATGGCGACGCCGTTGTAGCTCTTCATCCCGTGGATGTGAGCGTGGACGTAGCCCTTCTCGGCCAGCGGGGCCATGGGGAAGTCGGTGTCGACGACCTTGGTCTCCTGCAGGCAGATGACGTCCGGCTGCGCCTCGTCGATGAGGCGCAGCAGCAGGTCCATCCGCATGCGGACGGAGTTGATGTTCCAGGTGGCAATGCGCATCGTCCAGTGATCCGTATTGCCGATGTCAGACGATGGTGACGGCGATGGAGCCGACGCCCTCGACCGCGCCCTCCAGCCGGTCGCCGGCGACCACCGGGCCGACGCCCTCCGGCGTGCCGGTGTAGATCAGGTCGCCCGGCTGCAGCTCGACCAGACCCGACAGGTAGGAAATCGTTTCGGACACGGACCAGATCAGGTCGGCCAGGTCGCCCTTCTGGCGCAGTTCGCCGTTGACCGACAGCGTCACCGATCCCGTGTCGGGGTGCCCGATGTCGGCGGCGCGGCGCAGCGGGCCGCAGGGGGCCGACTGGTCGAAGCCCTTGCCCATGTCCCAGGGCTTGCCTTCCTTCTTCGCCGCGTTCTGCAGGTCGCGGCGGGTCATGTCCAGCCCCACGCCATAGCCGTAGACATGGTCCAGCGCGCGCTCGACCGGGATGTTGCGCCCGCCCGTGCCGATGGCCACGACCAGCTCGATCTCATGGTGCAGGTTGGCGGTCCGGGGCGGGTAGGGGATGGCGGTGCCGTCGGCGACGATGGCGTCGGCGGGCTTCATGAAGAAGAACGGCGGCTCGCGGTCCGGATCGGCGCCCATCTCGCGCGCGTGGGCGGCGTAGTTGCGGCCGACGCAGTAGATGCGGCGGACCGGGAACGGATCGCCGCCGGCGACCGGAACGGTGGGCTGGGGCCACAGGGGAATGGCGTAGGCCATGGCGCGCCTTTCTTTTCGGATGGGGTACGGTTCGGGCACCCACCCTACCGGAAAGACCACCAGAAAAAAGCCCCAGCCGTCGGGCCGGGGCTTTGGCGCGAAGACGCCCGGCCTGGGGGGGACCGGGCGTCGGAAGCTCCTTTTTCGGAACCCGTCTGCGGCAGGGGAATGAACCGTCGGCGGGCAACCGCGCCGGCATGCCTGTTTCCGGGGGGCCGGGGTCAGGAGCGCGATTGCTTCATAGGGCTAGAGGTGGAGCCGCTTCCGGGTGGAACCAATGCGTAACAGGAATGGGTGCTATGCATACGAGGCGGATTGTGTGGTTCTTGCTGACAAAATCGGCACCTGCCTGCATTTTACACGACCAATAGACTAGTCAATAAACGACGGCTTTCACGTTGACCGACATCGACCGCCCCACCCCCTCGGACCGGCGCACCCGCCAGCGTCCGAGCAAGTCCGGAAAGATGGCCCTCGGCCCTCTGCCGGAGCTCGTCGGCTACAATCTGCGCAAGGCGCAGGTGGCCGTGTTCCAGAGCTTCCAGAACGCCGTGGCGCCCCACGACATGACGCCGGGGCAATTCGGCGTCCTGATCATGATCAAGGAGAACGAGGGCTTGTCGCAGTCCGACCTGGGCTCGGCGGTGGGCATCGACCGTTCGACCATGGTCGCGGTCATCGACCGGCTCGAGTCGCGCGGTCTGGTCATCCGGGCGCCCTCGCCCAACGACCGCCGCTCCTACGCGCTCCGCCTGTCCCCGGAAGGGGAGAAGCTGCTGGACGAGCTGATTCCGCGCATCCAGGCCCATGACAAGGCCATGGTGAAGGATCTCTCGGCCGAGGAGCAGGCGCAGCTCATCGACTTCCTCCGCCGCATCTCGCGGGCCGGCTGAAGCCGTTGGGGTAAGGGCGGTGTGCCCAATTCCTGGGCACGCGGCACCCGCCGATTGTTGATGTAATCTATTGTCCTGAAACCATCTTTCAGGAAAGGCGCCGCCGCGCCCGGTCGGCGGCGGCGCTTCCGAAGGCGCGCAGGATCGCCGCCGACAGCGGGTTCTCCCAGAACCGCCATTCCGGGTGCCACTGCACGGCCAAGGCGAAGGCCGGCGCCCCGGCCACCCGCACCGCCTCGACCAGCCCGTCCTCGGCCATCGCCTCCACGATCAGCCCGTCGGCCAGCCGGTCGATGCCCTGCCCGTGCAGGGAGTTGACGGTCACCGCCGCCTCGCCGCCGGCCAGCCTTTCCAGCACGCCGCCGGGGGTCAGCCTCACGCTGTGCGACGGCCCGTACTGCACGGCCAGCGGCGCCTCCTTGTCCTCCCGGTGGTTGGAATAGCCCGGCACCTCGTGCACCCGCTGGTGCAGCGTGCCGCCCAGCGCCACGTTCAGCTCCTGGAATCCACGGCAGATGCCGAGAAGCGGCACGCCCATCTCCAGCGCGGCGCGGATCAGCGGCAGGGTGGTGTCGTCGCGCTCCGGGTCGTGCAGGGTGCCCGGCTCGCTGGGCGACCCGCCGTAGCGGTGCGGCTCGACGTTCGACGGGCTTCCGGTGACCAGCAACCCGTCGAGCCGACCCGCCACCTCGTCCATGTCCAGCGCCGTCCCCAGCGCCGGGATCAGCAGCGGCATGCCGCCGGCCCCATCCGACACCGCGCGGACATACTTGTCGCCGACGACGTGGAAGGGATGCTCGCCCATCATGCGGGCGCAGGCGGGAACGCCGATCAGCGGTTTGCGGTTCATAGCAATGAACTCCAGAAGGACCCTCCGAACCGCTCCGGACGGCGGCGGACACGCGATTATGCGCCCGCACCGCGCACCGCGCCAGAGCGCCGCGACAAAGCACAAAGGGCAGAGCTGGACAGAATTGTGTTGATTCGCATGCGAATTTGTCCCATATGCCCCCCTCCTCCGCGCCATTTGCGCGGAACATCTGCTGATGGGGGAGAACGATGGCGAAGACCGCTTCTCTCTTCCAATTGGGGATGGACTTGGGAAGCGATCCAAGGAAAGCCCAAACGGAAGGTCAAATCTCCAGCCGGACCAACGTCACTTCTGGTCCCTGGAAGGAATACCAAGACGATCGCAAGGACCATTTCGTCGTCCGCGATGGCAAGGTCTGCGCCGGCACCCACCTGATCGTCGATCTGTGGGGTGCCGAACGTCTGGACGAGCTGGACCATGTCCGTTCCACGCTGATCGAGTCCGTGGAGGTGGCTGGGGCGACGCTCCTGCACATCCACCTTCACCATTTCACGCCGAACGGCGGCATCTCCGGCGTGGCGGTGCTCGCCGAGTCGCACATCAGCATCCACACCTGGCCGGAACGCGGCTACGCCGCGCTGGACATCTTCATGTGCGGCGACGCCCAGCCCATGAAGGCCATCCCGGTGCTGGAACGCGCGTTCAAGCCCACCGGCGTGAAGTGCGACGAGTTGCTGCGCGGCGAAACCGGGTCATGAGCGACTCCGGCTCCGGCTGGTACGACGAGACGCTGCACAAGGACGTGGCCCAGCGCCTGCGCATGGGCCGCGTCCTGCACCGCGACCGCACCGGCCTCCAGGATCTGGTGATCTTCGAGAACCCGGTCCTGGGCCGCGTGATGGCGCTCGACGGCGTCGTCCAGACCACCGAAGGCGACGAGTTTGTCTATCACGAGATGCTGACCCATGTGCCGATCCTGGCGCATGGGCGGGTCCGCCGCGTGCTGATCGTCGGCGGCGGCGACGGCGGGATGCTGCGCCGCTGCCTGGAGCACAAGGCGGTGGAGCGGGTGACGATGGTGGAGATCGACCGCTCGGTGGTCGATCTGTCCATCGCCCATCTGCCGTCGATCAGCGCCGGCGCCTTCGACGATCCGCGCGCCGATCTGGTGATCGCCGACGGCTGTGCCTTCGTCAAGGAGACGGCGGAGCGGTTCGACGTCATCATCGTCGATTCCACCGACCCCCACGGGCCGGGCGCCGTCCTCTTCACCGAGGAGTTCTACGCCGACTGCAAGGCGCGGCTGACCCCCGGCGGCGTGCTGGTCACCCAGAACGGCGTGCCCTTCCTCCAGCCGGGCGAGCTGAAGGACAGCCACCGGCGGCTGGGCCGGCTGTTCGACGACGCCGGTTTCTTCGTGGCGCCAGTGCCCAGCTACTACGGGGGCTTCATGGCCTTCGGCTGGGCCACCGAGGACGCGGCGCTGCGCCGCCAGACGGCGGAGGCGATCCGCCCGCGCTTCGCCGCGGCGGGGCTGAGCACCCGCTACTACACGCCCGACATCCACGTCGCCAGCTTCGCCCTTCCGGCCTTCATGCTGGACGCGCTGAAGTAGGGTTTAGGGTGGCTGGAACCCCGGCGGCTKGGCCGCCGCCGGGCAGGCGTTGGCGGGCAGGGCTTCCGAATCCACGAACTGTGTGGCGACGGCGACGGCGCAGTCGTCCGACGCGGTGACCAGATGCCCGGCGCTGCGGAAGACGAGATGCCGGCTTTTCGGCAGGGTCGCCGCGGCGCGCTCCGCCCACTCCGGCGGGGTCAGCGGGTCGTAGGCGCCGGACAGCAGCAACACCGGCACCGCGCTGGCCACCGGCAGCCGCTCCGACGCCTCCTGGGCGGCGGCGGGCCACTGGGCGCAGACGCGCCGGCCGGGATCGTCGGCGGTGACGGCGCCGTAGGGGGCGAAGCGGCGGGCGGCGTCGGCCAGCCGCAGCGGGTCGGCGGGGTTCACCGTCTCCCGGCATTCGATGGAAAAGGCCATGCCCTCCGCCGAGTCGGGGTCGCCCAGCCAGGGGGCGGGCACCCAGTCGGACAGGCGGTCGTAGCGGCCACGCCACGCCCGTTCGATCAGGGCGGGCAGGCGGGGCACGCTCTCGCCCTCGGCCATCGCCTCCAGCAGGGCGGACAGGGCGGCGGCGCTGTCCAGCCGCGTCCAGCGCGGGATCTCCGGATCGCCCACCGGCACGTCCACCGGGGCCTTGCCCAGCCGCTCCACCAGCTCCAGCAGATGGCGCTCCAGGTCCGGATAGGCGGCGCGGCACACGCGGTTGGCCGCGCAATCGTCGAACAGCCGCCTGAACGCCCGGTGCGCCAGCCAGGGCGCCTCCTCCGTCGCGTTGACGTCGGGCGGGTAGATGGAATCGAGCACCGCCGCACGCACCCGCCCGCCGTGGCGCCGCAGGATCTCCAGCGCCACCCGCGTGCCGTAGGACACGGCGAACAGGTTGACCCGCTGCGCGCCCAGCGCCGCGGCGACGTCCATGGCGTCGTCGGCGGCGATGGGGGTGGTGAACATGGCGCCGTCCAGCCCGGCGGCGGTGAAGCGGTCGCGGCAGGCGGCGATGGCGGTGCGCTCCAGCGCGGCGCGGCGGTCCCGCGACACCGGGCGCAGGCGGGGCGATGCGCCGAGTACGTCCAGCTCCGGGCAGTCGGTGTCCGGCTCGGCCCGCCCGGCGCCGCGCGGGTCGAACAGCACGACGTGGCGCGACCGGCGGAACCCGGCGGTCAGCGACCACCACACCTCCATCCGCTCCTCCACCGCCTCGCCGCTGCCGAAGGGCGAGGCGCCGGGGCCGCCCTCCAGAAACAGGACGGGGTCGGGGGACGGCTGCTTGGCGGTGGAGAGCAGGACGACGACCGGCAGGCGGAAGGCCCGCGTCGCCGGCCGGTCGCGCCGGTCGGGCACACCGACGGTCCCGCACAGCGCGGCCTCGCCCTCCGGCACGGAGAACCAGCAGGGGCCGGGCACGAAGCGGGGGTCGGCCTTGGCCGGCGCCGGGGCCAGCCAGGGCGCCAGCGCCACCGCCAGCAGGGCGGCGGCCAGTGTTCCGAACCACCGATGTTGGGCGCGTCTCGTCACGCGGGTCGATCGTCCTCAAGCAGCGCAAGGGCGGGCGGGGATCGGCCGGGCGATGGCCCTTCCACCGGTCCCACCACTTTTGATGCTTTCTCTTTGACCCAGCGGGGCGGGCTTGTCCAGGACAAGACGGGTCCTGTCCGTCCGCGCCCTCGCACCCTCAGCCTCGGGACGAGCCCATCCGGACGGCGCCCCGCTCCGCCGGCCTGGCGCGGCTCCGCTCGCGCCACAGGGCGGGGATGGCGAGGCTGGCGAGGCTGGCGAGCAGCAGGACAGCCTTGGTGAGCTGGTTGAACGGGCCGCCGAACAGGTCGATCAGCAGGATCGCGTAGGCGACCAGCACATGGAACAGGTAGACCTGCAACGAGTGCCGCCCCAGCAGCCGGAGGAAGGGCAGGCTGAACAGCGCGGTGAGCAGCCGGGCGGTGACGGCGGCGACCGGGTGGGACGACCGCGGCCCGGCGATGAGCAGCCAGGACACGGCATAGGCCAGCGCCGCGAAGTTCGCCAGGTAGACGAGGCTGAACTCGGTGCGATCGACGTAGCGCAGGAAACGCTCGCCGACGGCCGGGCCGACCAGCTCATGGACGAAGGACAGGTGCCAGGCCGCGCAGACCACCACGGTGACCAGCGCCGGCACCAGCCAGGGCGGCCGCTCGACCGGGAACCAGCGCTCGGTGTCGAAACGGCCGCGCTGCACCGCGCTGCCGATCAGCAGACCCGCGACGTAGAGCACCTGCCAGGCGAGCGGGTTGAACGGCCCGCGCACCGCCAGCCCGTCGCTGAGCCGCCCCAGGCCAGCGTCGAGCGCGGTCAGCACCGGGACGTGCAGGCCCATCTGCACGGCGGCCCACAGCGCGGCGCTGCCCAGCGCGACCTTGCGGGCGTGGCCGTCGAGGATCAGGCGGAGCAGCAGCGGCGTCGCCGCGAGGTAGAGGATGTACTGGATCAGCAGATCCGTGAAGGTCGGCGAATGCAGCAGGAGCGCGCTCGCCAGCAGGGTGCCGGGCTCCAGCCAGGCCAGATGCCCGAGGAAGCCGCCCAGCGGCTCCCGCGCGCCGGGGACCAGCACCACCATGGCGGTGACCAGCGCGATCACCAGCATGGTCGAGACGTACAGCTCGCGGGCGCGGGCGAACAGGCGTCGCCGGGCCGCCTCGGGGGAGCGCTGGGTCCAGACGCGGGTGTAGTACATGCCGGCGACGATGCCCGACAGCAGCACGAAGCCCTGGGCGTCCTGCACATAACCGAGTTCGGCGTGGTTGACCTTGGCGAGCAGCACGCCGCCGGCCAGCACCACATGGTTGACCATCATGAAGACGAGGAAATAACCCCGCAGCCCGTCGAGCGTCGCGGAACGGCTCATTGGGCAACACCTTGCGGCGGCGGCCGGGTGGTGGGGAAATCGGCCGTTCTCATCGGTGCGTGCCGCATCTGAGGCGTCTCCGTTGCTGGCGTCGGTGTTGGCGCTCCTCGGGTCGCCCCATATTCGTCGTTAACGGATCGTTAATCCTTGGCCGGTGCCGTCCGGGGCGCCTTCTCGAACAAAGGCTTCCCCGAACCGGTTGCGGCGTCAGGCGTTGCGGCGTCAGGCGTTGAGGCGTCAGGCGTTCAGGCCGCCGTCCACCGTCAGGGTGGCCCCGGAAATCTGCCGCGCCGCCGGGCTGGCCAGGAAGGCGACGGCCGCCGCCACATCCTCCGGCTTGCCGTAGCGGCCGAGCGGCGTCTGCGAGCGCAGGATTTCGGCATGATCGCCGTTCGCCGGATTCATGTCGGTGTCGGTCGCCCCCGGCTGGACCAGATTGACCGTGATGTCGCGCGGGCCGAGTTCGCGGGCGAGGCCGTGCGTCAGGGCGATCTGCGCCGACTTGGTCATCGAATAGACGGTGACCCCCGGAGCGGTGATGCGGTCGGCGAGGCACGACCCGATGAAGACGATGCGCCCCCCGTCCTTGAGATGCGGGATGGCCGCCTGCGCCACCAGCACCGCCGCGCGCACGTTGACGTTCAGAAGCGCGTCGATGTCGGCGAGGCTCATCTCGGCGACCATGCCCTGGCGGGCGATGCCGGCGTTGTTGACCAGGATGTCGAGGCCGCCAAGCGCCTCCACCGTCCGACCGACCAGGGCGCCCATGGCCGCCGGATCGGCGCTGTCGGCCGGGATGGCGACGGCGCGCCGGCCCTTCGCCTCGATCGCCCGGACCACCTCGGCGGCGCGCTCGGCCGACCGCTCGTAGGAGATCGCCACATCCGCGCCCTTGTCGGCGAGCGCCAGCGCGATGGCGGCGCCGATGCCCCGCGAACCGCCCGTCACCAGGGCGCGCTTGCCAACCAACTCACCACTCGGCTCAACCATGATCCAGCCTTTCTGTGTCGTTCGATACAAAAATAGCTAGAGGCGTTCGGTGCGGCGGTCAATGGTTTTTGTATTGATCGACACAAAATTAAACCGCGGCTGCCCAAGGCCATTGCCCCCACGCGGCGGCGGGATTAAATAGTGATCGATGCAGAAATCACGCCCGACCCCGCCTCCCGACGGCAGCACCGCCCAGACGGCCGGCACGCCGCCCGCTCGCGGGCGCGGACGGCCGCGCGCCTTCGACCGCGAGGCGGCCCTGACCCAGGCGACCCGCCTGTTCTGGAGCAAGGGCTACGAGGCGACCTCCATCGCCGACCTGACGGAGGCCATGGGGATCGGCTCGCCCAGCCTCTACGCCGCCTTCGGCTCCAAGGAGGCGCTCTACGTCGAGGCGGTGAATCATTACCGCAAAAGCTACGAGGGGCTGGTCTGGGGGCGCTTCTTCACCGCCGGCACCGCCCGCGAGGCGGTCATGGGCCTGCTGATGGACTCGGCCGCGGCGCTTACCGGCTGCCGTGGCGACATCCCGCGCGGCTGCATGGTGACGCTCTCGGCGGTCGGCAGCGAGGGGCACGCTGCGCTGGGCGAGGTGGTGCGCTCGGCGCGCGCCTCGGCGGTCGACATCCTGACGGAGCGCATGGCACGGGCCGTGGCCGAGGGCGAGATCCCGGCCTCGGTCGATCTCCACGCGCTCGCCCGCTTCGTGCAGACGGTGCAGGCCGGCATGTCGATCCTCGCCCGCGACGGCGCGGAGCGCGCCGAACTGGAGGCCGTGGCCGAGGTCGCGATGCTGGGCTGGGACGCCCGCGTCGGCGGCCGCCCGGCCCCCCAACCCGCCTCCTGAGCCGCTTCGCCTGTTCCGGGGTGAACAGGCGAAGCGGTCCGGTGGCCGTCAGTCGCGTTCGATCACATCGCGCCAATGGCGGTGGAGGAGCGCGACGTCGCCGCTGGTCAGGATCGGCATCGCCTCCTGCAACTGGTCATCGGACCAATCCCACCACCTCATCTCGAGCAGCAACGCGATGAGGTCGTCGTCGAAGCGCTTGCGGATCACCCGGGCGGGGTTGCCGCCCACGATCGCGTAGGGCTCGACGTCGCGCGTCACCAGCGCCCGTGTGCCGATCACGGCGCCGTCGCCGATGGTGACGCCGGGCATGATGATGGCTTCCGACCCGATCCAGACGTCGTTGCCGATCACCGTGTCGCCGGCCGGCCGATAGCCGTTCCGCGCGCCGGCGAAGGCCGGAACCTCGGGCATCCAGAAGAAGGGAAAGGTGCTGATCCAGTCGTTCCGGTGGCCTTGGTTGCCCGCCATGATGAAGGCCGCACCGGACCCGATCGAGCAGAAGCTGCCGATCACCAACCGGTCGACGCCCTCGTCCGGGAGAAGAAACCGGGCGCAGTCGTCGAAGCTGTGGCCATGATAATAGCCGGAATAATAGCTGTACCGGCCAACGACGATGTTCGGGTTGGTGACCTGCTTGTCCAGCACGATGCCCTTGAACGGGCTTTCGAAGACGTTTTCCATCAAACCACTCACGGCTTGTGAGCCGCCGATCCGGCGGCTTTCTGCCTGCGCGCGGGCGCAGACGGACACCGCGGGCTCCCCTCCGGGGCGCGCGCGTTCAGGCTCTGCGCGTCGGACGCGTCAGAGCAGGATGCCGGTGGTACTTGGGCTCGCCTTCATGACGGGACTCTATAGTGCGGGACAAGCGGATCGCCAAGGACGAAGGCGGAGCAGCCCAACCGCTTGGTCCGAAAGGCCTGATTCAGACTTGACGGAAATCATCCGATAGCGGATTAATTGCTCCTCTGCACCAAGGAGAGGAGTCATGCAGACCTTGTGGAACGCCCTGCTGCGGCAGTGGCTGGACCGCGACGGCGACGATGCCGGCGTGGAGACGCTGAGCGCCCATCTGCGGCGCGATATCGGGCTTACTGGCGGGCTGGACGGAACCGAAGCGGGCTACAGTCCGGCCCAACACATCCGGGAGCGGAACCTTTCGGATGCCCGGTCATTTTTGACGTTGCAAGCGTATCGCTGACAGGCGATACCCGATCCTGCGGTTTCCCTTCGGGGCCGCGCCTTCCTTCAACCCCTGCCTTCCTTCAACCCACGGAGACCACGATGAAAGCCATCGTACCCACCACCCCGAATCGCCGACAGGGCGATTGGACCGCCCATACCGCCCGGCGAGCTAACGGCTCCCTTCTTCAACCCAGCGCATTGGAACGCGAATTCCGGATATCGAGAGGAAGCCATGTGTGTCTTTTTGGGGTTTTGCGGTCGTTCGGTCTTCGTTGAGCACGCCCACTGGGCCTCTCCGGATCGTTTTTTCGACGCCCGGCGGGATAACGGGGAATTCGTGATATGGCTTGGACGCCTGAACATCATCTACACACCGGCCCGATGGGGTCCTCGCTCGGGGAGGGTCGCTGATGCCGGCCCATATTCGCCTTGACGAGGTTCGCCCTGACGAGGTGACCACCGTCGTCCATGTGCTCGAGGCGTTTCGCAAGCTCGATCCCGACCTGCCGATCCAGTACGCGCTGTCCTTCATGACGATCGCGCAGAACGAAGGGATTTCCATCGGCGAGCTTGCGGAACGCCTGGGCATCGCCCAATCCTCCGCGTCGCGCAACGTCGCCGCGCTCAGCCGCTGGCACAGCTTCGGGAAGGCCGGACTCGACCTCGTCCAGGCCCAGGAAGACCCGCGCGAACGCCGCCGCAAGATCGTCACGCTCACCGACACCGGCCGCGCGTTCCTTGAGCAACTGCGCGCCATCGTGAAACCGACCGTTCACACACCGTCCGAGCCGCGCCGCGCCCGTTCGGCCTGACCCGACTTCACCTCGTCCGTTGTGTTTGGCCCGCAGCGCTTGACCGGGGTGGCCCATCCTGCCACACCAGCCCCGGACCCACCGACGGACCCGCGCGCCATGACCTCCTCCGCCTGCCCCTGCTGTTCCGGCCTGTCCTTCGAGACCTGCTGCGGCCCGATCCTGGCCGGCGCGCCCGCCGCGACGGCCGAGGCGCTGATGCGGTCGCGCTACACCGCCTTCGTGCGCCACGACCTCGACCATGTGGAGCGCACCCACGCGCCGGAGATCCGCGAGGACTTCAACCGCGCCGAGGCGGAGCGGGTGGCCGACGAGTGCGACTGGCAGCGGCTCGACGTGCTGCGCGCGACGGAGGAAGGCGACGAGGGCACCGTCGAGTTCCTGATCCAGTTCCGCCGCGACGGCCAGGACATGCGTCATCACGAGCGCGCCTCCTTCCGCCGCATCGACGGCCAGTGGCTCTACAGCGCCGGCGAGGTGAATCCGAAGGGCGAGCCGCGCCGGGTCGCCAAGGTCGGCCGCAACGAGCCCTGCCCCTGCGGGTCGGGGAAGAAGTTCAAGGCCTGCTGCGGCCGCTGAGGGCCGCGGGGACCCGGACCATGGAACCGCGCTTCGCCTGCACCGCCTGCGGAAAATGCTGCCACGGGCTGCTGCCGCTGACGCTCACGGACGCGGTGGCCCACGCCGTGCGCTTTCCCCTGGCCCTGGTCTGGACAGTGGTGCGGTCGAACGCGAAATCCTACGACCTCGCCACCCGGCTGGGCACGACCGTGCGCCTGCCCAACCGCAAGACGGTGGCGGTGCTGATCCAGCCCACCGCCTATCTGCCGAACCATGTTCCCTGCCCGGCGCTCCAGCCGGACAATCTCTGCGGCATCCACGCCGACAAGCCGTCGCGCTGCCGGACCATGCCCTTCTACCCCTACCGCGAGGAGAAGGATCAGGCCGACCTGCTGGTCCCGCGCAAGGGCTGGGAGTGCGACGTCTCGGCGGAGGCGCCGGTCGTCTACCGCAACCACGCCATCCTCGATCGTACGGACTTCGACCGCGAGCGCGCCGAGCTGCTGGAACAGGCGCCGGTCATGCGGACCTACGCCGACTATGTGCTGAAATACATGCCGTGGATCGTCAACGATCTGGCGAAGATGGCGGCGGCCCCGGCGGGGGGAAAGCTGGTCACCAGCCTGTCGTCCTTCCTGACGGCGACGCGGCGGACCGACGCGCGGGAACTGGCGGCGGCCCAGGCGCCGCTGCTGCAGGCGATGGCCGAGCGCACCCGGAGCGATCCGGCGCTGGCGGATTTCCATAAGAACTACGCGGGCTGGGCGAAGGAGATGGAGCGGCTGGCGCAGCGCCCCTGAGCGCGGCGAGGCCGGCGGCTCAGGCGGCGATCCCCAACCCCTGGCGCAGCAGCCCGACCAGCACGCGCACCGCCCGCTCCTGCTGGTCCAGCGGCAGGCCGGAGCGGCCCGTCTGGCTGGTGACCTGCTCCGGCAGCGGCGGCAGGTGGATGAAGCCCATGGGAACGTCGAGGTCCGCCGTCTCGATCGCGTGGCGGGCGCGGTAGAACAGGTGGTTGCAGACGAAGCCGCCGGCGTGGTCGCTGAAGGTCACCGGCAGGCCGGCGATGGCCAGCTCGCGGACCAGCGTGGGGACCGGCAGGGTGGAGCCGTAGGCGGTCGGCCCGTCCGGCTCGATGGCGTCGTCGGTGCGCACCACGCCCGCGTTGTCGGCCTGCTCGCTCTCGTCGCGGTTCCAGGCCAGCCGCTCGATCTTGATGTATTCGGACCCGGCGGCCAGCCCGAAGCACAGGGCGGCGGCGGGCTGGTGCTCCTCGAGCAGGGCGGCGAAGGCCGCGCCGCAGGCGTCGTATTCGACCGGCAGGATCGCGGTGACGACCCCCGGCTCGCCGGCCAGCCGCTCCATGAGGAGCGCCGCCGGGTTGACGGCGTGATCCCCGAAGGGCTGGAACCCGGTGAGCAGGATGGGAGCCGTCACGGCGGACGCCTTTCGGTCGGTGGGACAGGGGCCAAAACTATCGCGTTCCAAATCCCCTCTCCCCTCTGGGGAGAGGGTTAGGGTGACGGGGGTGCGCGTGTCGGTAGCTCCGGCAGATGCACAACCCCCTCACCGGCCCTGCGGGCCACCCTCTCCCCGGAGGGGAGAGGGCTATGGAGGCTAAAACCCGATCACCTTTGCTCAAGGACGCAGAAGGCCGATGATGTCCTTCACGCCGTTCAGGTTCGTCTCGGCGATGGCCGCCGCGCGCTCGCCGCCGCGGCGCAGCAGGCGGTCGATCTCCGCCTTGTCGTCGAGAAGCTCCTTCATGCGGGTGGTCATCGGGGCCAGCTTGGCGACCGACAGATCGACCAGCGCCGCCTTGAAGCCGGAGAACTGGGCGCCCGCGAACTGCTGCACCGTCTGCTCGCGCGTCTGGTCGGACAGGGCGGCGTAGATGGTCACGAGGTTGTCGGCCTCCGGACGCTTCTCCAGGTCGGGCAGGTTGTCCGGAAGCGGCTCCGGATCGGTCTTGGCCTTGCGGACCTTCGTCGCGATGGTGTCTGCGTCATCGGTCATGTTGATGCGCGAATATTCGGACTCGTCCGACTTGCTCATCTTCTTGGTGCCGTCGCGCAGGGACATCACGCGCGTCGCCTCGCCCAGGATCTGCGGCTCGGGCAGCGGGAAGAACTCGGTGTCGTAGCGGCGGTTGAAGGCGCCGGCGATGTCGCGGGCCAGCTCCAGATGCTGCTTCTGGTCCTCGCCCACCGGGACGTGGGTGGCCTTGTAGAGCAGGATGTCGGCGGCCATCAGCACCGGGTAGGAGTAGAGGCCGAGGTTCGCCATGTCCTTCTGCTTGCCGGCCTTCTCCTTGAACTGCGTCATGCGGTTCAGCCAGCCCAGCGGCGTGTGGCAGGAGAGGATCCAGGCCAGCTCCGAATGGGCCGGGACGAAGGACTGGTTGAAGAGGATGTTCTTCTCCGGGTCGATGCCGGCGGCGATGTAGGCCGCGGTGACCTCGCGGATGTTGTTGCGCAGGACCTCCGCGTCCTGGTCGATGGTCAGCGCGTGCAGGTCGACGACGCAGAAGATGCACTCGTAGCTGTTCTGCAGCTCGACCCAGTTCCGCAGCGCCCCCAGATAGTTGCCGAGGTGAAGCTGCCGGGTCGGCTGCATGCCGGAGAAGATGCGGTTCACGGGAGGACTCTCGCTCGAAACTTCTGGAAGGCGGCTGTTATCGCCCCGGAACCGGGCGGGGTCAAGACACGGGCGGCTCCAATTCCGGAGTGTCCTTGCGCAGGAAGCCCTTCAGGTCGGCCAGATCGGTGGCCCCGGTCAGTTGCGCCAGCGTCCCGAACACCGCGACGCCGCCGCCGACCAGCAGGGCCAGGGCGCCGAAGCGGACCAGCGTGGACGCCGCCTCCAGCCCCGGCGCCAGGGCCGACGCGCCGGCCAGGAGCGCCGCCCCCATGCCCAGCGCCGCCGCGGCGATGCGCGGCGCGCGGCCGAGGAAGCGCTCGTCCAGCTGCAGGAATCCCCGGCGGCGCAGCGCCCCGGCCAGCAAGGCGAGGTTCAGCCAGGCGGTCAGCCCGGTGGCCAACGCGATCCCGACATGGCCCAGCACCGGCATCAGCGCGACGCCCAGCGCCAAGTTGGCCAGGGTCACCACCACCGCGACGCGCACCGGGGTCGCCGTGTCCTGGCGGGCGAAGAAGGCGGCGTTCAGCGCCTTGACGATCACATGGGCGGGGATGCCGACGGCGTAGGCGGCCAGCGCCCAGGCCGTCGCCTGCGCCTCCGCCGGGCCGAAGGCGCCGCGCTCGAACAGCACCGACACGATGGGCGCCCCGGCGACGCCCAGCGCCACCGCCGCCGGCAGGCCGAGCAGAAGGCTGAATTCCAGGGCGCGGCTGAGGTAATGGCGGACCATCCGCTCGTCCCCCGCCGCGGCGTGGCGGGCGAGCACGGGCAGGAGCGCGGTGCCGATGGCGATGCCGATGACGCCCAGCGGCATCTGGTTCAGCCGGTCGGCGTAATAGAGGAAGGACACCGCGCCCGACGGCAGCAGCGAGGCCAGCACGACGTTCAGGAACAGGTTGATCTGCATGACCCCGGCGCCGATGGCCCCCGGCCCGACCAGCCGGAACAGGCGGCGCATCCCCTCGGTCATCCGCGGCCACGTCAGGCGCAGCGTCACCCCCGCCGCCCGGCAGGCCCAGCCCATCCAGACCAGCTGAACCACGCCCGACAGCGTCACCGCCGCAGCCATCGCCCGTCCCGGCTCCAGCCCCAGACGCGGCGCGGTCAGCAGGGCGGCGATCAGCGTCAGATTGAAGGCGATGGGGGCGGCGGCGAAGGGGCCGAAGCGGTCCAGCGCGTTCAGCACGCCGCCCAGCAGCGCCACCAGCGAAATCAGCGTCAGATAGGGGAAGGTCAGCCGCGCCATGTCGACGGCCAGCGCGAACTTCGCCGGCTCGTCCACGAAGCCCGGCGCCAGGACGTGCATCAGCGCGGGCATCGCCAGGATGGCCAGGGCGGTGAAGGGCAGCAGCACCGTCAGCAGGACCGCCAGTGCCTGCTCGGCGAAGGCCACCGCGGCGGCGCGGCCGTTGCGCTGAAGCTCCGCCGCGAACAGCGGGACGAAGGCGACGCTGAAGGCCCCCTCCGCGAACAGGCGGCGGAAGAAGTTCGGCAGCTTCAGCGCCACGAAGAAGGCGTCGGCCACCGGCCCGGCGCCGAGCACCGCCGCGGTCAATATGTCGCGGGCGAAACCGGCCAGCCGGCTCAGCAGGGTCAGGCTGCCGACGGTGGCGATGGCGCGGGCGAAACTCATCCGGCAAAGGCCCGATTGGCCGCCCAACCCCGCGCCGATCGGTGCAAAAAACCCGCAAAAGTTTGATTATCCTCTACTTTTTGTATCATTGGTCGCTGGCTTGTCCATTGAAGGAGGAGTTCGGCTGGCGCATAATGTCCGTGAGGCAGTGTTTGAGGTCGGCAGTGCGACGATGGATCGCTTTTCCACGGGGGATGGAGGCCCGTCTCGTTCTTCCCGCCGTCGCGGTCGCCGTCGCCATCGCGGCGCTGTGGTGGACGCTGCTGACCCGCATCGACCGCGAGGAACTCTTCCTCGACCAGACGACCCGCCAGCACACGGCGGCGATGGCGCAGCTGGTCGAGGAACAGGCCATCGCCACCTTCCGCCGGCTGGACGATCTTCTGATCGACGTCGCCTCCCATGTCGAAAAGGACATTCCGCTCCTGATTCCCACCCGGCGGTCGTTCGAGGAAGGCTTGGCCGCCTCCATCCGGATTTACGATGGGAACGGCTGGCTGTCCATGGGCTTGGGACGGACCACCACCCGCAACCCCGTGCTGGAGTGGGAGGAGTTCGCCCGGCACAAGTCCGGCGTCCACCGGAAGGGGAACCAGAAGGGCTTCGTCATCGGCCTGCCCTTCGTCAGCCCGGGCACATCGGACGTGTTCATCCCGGTGTCGCGCCGGCTGGACGGGGCGGACGGGACGTTCCGCGGCGTCGCCGTGATCGACGTCCCGGCGGAGATCTTCTCCCGCTTCTACGGGCGGCTGGACCTGCCGCGCGACAGCTCGGTCGCCATCGCCCGGGCGGACGGCCCCCTGCTGGCCCGCCAAGCCCTTCAGGATCAGGTGTTCGGGCGCAGCTTCCGCAGCTCCGGTCTCTGGCCGGAGGCCGGCAGCGGAACGGTCCGGCACCATCGCGTCGTCAGCCCGGTGGACGGGGTGGAGCGCATCTACGCCTTCCGCGCCTCCGCCGATTACCCGCTCATGACGGTGGTCGGCGAGTCGGTGGAGACGGTGTTCGGCGCGTGGCGGCAGAACCGCTTCTATTCCATCATCTGGGCCGCCGCCACCACCGCGGTGATCCTGCTGTTCACCACCGCCTTCCTGGTGGAGCTTCAGCGCCGCCGCCACGGCGACCGGGCGCTGCGCATCCGCAACCGGGCGATGGAATGGAGCGGCGACGGCATCCTGATCGCCGACGCCACCCGGCCCGGCTCGCCGGTGGTCTACACCAACCCCGCCTTCGCCCGGCTGATGGGGATCGCTCCGGGCGCCGCCGACGGGCGCGCCGCGCGGGACGTGCTGGCCGGCCTGATGGGGGATGAGACGGGGCTGTGTCCGTTGTGCGACGGCGCCGAGGACGCCGGAGACATGCGCGCGGAGTTCCTGCGTCCAGGCACGGGTCTGGAAGGCGATGCGCCGGAGGTCTGGCTGGAACTGCGCGCTTCGCCGGTGCGCGGCGCCGGCGGGCGGCTGGTCAGCGTGATCGCCACCGTCCGCGACATCACCGAGCACAAGACCGCCCAGGCCGCGCTGGCCGAGGCGCGGCGGGAGGCCGACCGCGCCAACATCGGCAAGTCGAAGTTCCTGGCGGCGGCCAGCCACGACCTGCGCCAGCCCGTGCAGTCGCTGATGCTGCTGATGGAGGCGCTGTCCACCCGCGCCACCGACCCCGCCATGCGCAAGATCCTGACCACCATGGACCGCGCGCTGGGCGCCCTGAAGATGCTGCTCGACGGGCTGCTGGACGTGTCGCGGCTGGAGGCCGGGGCGGTGGAGCCGAAGCGCAGGGTGTTTCCGGTGACGGAACTGCTGGACCGCATCGCCGCCAACAGCCGCCCGGTGGCGGTGCGCAAGGGGCTGCTGCTGCACATCATGCCCTGCGGGGCCCATGTGGACAGCGACCCGATGCTGCTGGGCCGCATCCTTCAGAACCTCGTTGAAAACGCGCTGCGCTACACCAACCGCGGGCGCATCCTGGTCGGTTGCCGGCGGCGCGGCGCGGTGCTGCGGATCGAGGTGTGGGACACCGGCATCGGCATCCCGACCGACCGGCAGGAGGACATCTTCCACGAGTTCGTGCAGGTCGGGAACGCCAGCCGCGACCGCGACCAGGGGCTCGGGCTGGGGCTCGCCGTCGTGCGCCGGCTGGCCCGCATGCTCGATCACCCGGTCAGCCTGCGCTCCGAACCGGGGCGGGGATCGGTCTTCCGGGTGGAGGTGCCGCTCGCCGCTCCTCCCGCCCCGGCCGAGACGCTGCCGGGGGACTTTCCCGTGACCGCCCGCATGCGGGCCGGCGCCCGCGTGCTGGTGGTCGAGGACGACCCCATCGTCCGCGAGGGGCTGTGCGCGATGATCCGGCAATGGGGGCACGAGGCGTTTCCCACCGCCAGCTTCGGCGAGGCGGTGGAGGCGCTGCGCCGCCACCCCGATCCGGACGTGATCGTCGCCGACTACCGGCTGGGCGAGGGGCACACCGGCACCGAGACCATCCGCGAGGTGCGCCGGCGATCGAAGCGCCCGATCCCCGGCATCCTGGTGACCGGCGACACCGCCCCGGAGCGTCTGGCGGAGGCCGAGGCCGGCCAGTTCAGCATCCTGCACAAGCCCGTTCTGGCCGACGATCTGCACCGGGCCATCGCCCTGGCCCTGGCTCCGACGGCTCTGGCTCCGACGGCTCTGGCCCTGAACGAGCCGTCGCCCGGCCCCGCGCAGCGCGAACTGGTCGACTGAACCGGTACACCGCCGTCCCGAAGGCCGTGTCATGCGCCGGGCGTGCGGCAGCCTGTGCCTGTTTGCCCATTGCGCCGAACCCGTCCCTTTGCTTGTTTGCCTGTTTCGGAGGCGGCGTCCGCGGTCTCCGACCCAAAAGCGTTCGATAAAAAGAACCCGTTCCCGGAGAGAGGAATCCACCCATGATCCGTGCGAAGCTGGCTGTGACCGCCGTCGCCGTCGCCCTGGGGGCCGGCTTGTGGGCCGGGGCCGCCCAGGCCGACATCACCATCGCGCTGGCCGGTCCGATGACCGGCGCCGCCGCCGCCTATGGCGAGCAGACCCGGGCCGGCGTCGAGGCCGCCGTGGCCGACATCAACGCCAAGGGCGGGCTGCTGGGCCAGAAGCTGGTCCTGACCATCGCCGACGACGCCTGCGACGCCAAGCAGGCGGTGGCCGCCGCCAACAAGCTGGTGAGCCAGAACGTCGCCGCGGTGATCGGCCATGTCTGCTCCGGCGCCTCGATCGCCGCCTCCAACGTCTATGGCGAGGAGGGGATCGTGATGATCTCCCCCACCGCGACCAGCCCGCAGCTCACCGACCGCGGCCTGAAGAACGTCTTCCGCGTCTGCGGCCGCGACGACCAGCAGGGCGAGGTGGCGGCGAAGCTGATCGCCGACCGCTACAAGGGCAAGAAGGTCGCCATCGTCCACGACAAGCAGGCCTACGGCCAGGGCCTCGCCGACGACGTGAAGCGCCGGCTGAACGCCGCCGGCATCACCGAGGCCGCCTTCACCAGCATCACCGCCGGGGAGAAGGACTATTCCGCTCTCATCACCCGCCTGAAGTCGGACGGGGTGGACGTGCTCTATTACGGCGGCTACGACCAGGAGCTTGGTCTGATCGCCCGCCAGGCGGCCGACCAGCAGTTCCGCCCGCAAATCATCGGCGCCGACGGCATCCAGCCGCAGTCCTACTGGAACATCGCCGGCGACACGGCGGAAGGCACGCTGTTCACCTTCTCCCCCGACCCGCAGCGCAACCCCGCCGCCAAGCCGGTGGTGGAGGCCCTGCAGGCCAAGAACATCCGCACCGACGGCTTCACCCTGTTCGCCTACGCCGCGGTGCAGACCTACGCCGAGGCCGTGCAGAAGGCCAACAGCGCCAAGTCCGACGCCGTGGCGAAGGCGTTGCGCGCCGGCCCGTCCTTCGACACGGTGGTCGGTTCGCTGTCCTTCGACGACAAGGGCGACCTGAAGCAGCCGGGCTACGTGTTCTGGGCCTGGAAGAACGGCGAGAAGGTCCAGGTGGACTGAGTCCATCCGGCCGATTCCAAGGAAGAAAGGCGGGGCCGTTGTGCTCCGCCTTTCTTCTGTCTGCCTTTTTTCTGCCCGGCGGATTCGGGATGGTCGGTGATTGCCAAGGGCTGGGTGCGAACCTTTTGCCCGTTCCCGTGTTTGGGCAGAGGTAACCGAACACCGCCACGAACACCGCCATTGGGCAGGGAGGCCGCGATGCATCGCCACGCCGGACGCCGTTCGCGCAATCGCAGGACCGCCGGGATCATCCTGTGCGCCGGCCTGCTCGGCCTCGGCGCCTGCGCCGGCCTCGCTCCGCCGCGCAGCGCGGAGCCCGCCCCCGGGGCGGTGGAGGCGCTGAACGGCTTGGTGCGGGGAGCCTGCAATCGTCAGGTCGCGTCCGTGCTGGCGGGTGAGGGAATTCCGGTGGAGCAGTTCCGGGCCGCGGTCTACAGCGAATTGCGCACCGGACCGGGCGGGCGGGTGTCGCAATACGAGATCTGGCTGTATTCGCGGGACAAACCTGGCGTGCTCATCATCAATACGGACGAGACGTGCCGTCCGATGCAGATCTACGCGCGGGAAGGCGGCAGTCTGCAGGCCTTCAAGGCGGGTTAGGCAAAGCCCCGCTCGTCTGCCTGGGGAGGTGAGGCTTCGGCCCCTGGCAATCGCCGACTCCGATTCCGGAGCCGGACGGGTTGGCAATCGCCGACTTACCCGCGCGCGGCGGGCAGGATCTTGCGCTCCGGAATCGGCGGCGGCGACGGGTAGAGCAGGACGCCGGTGTCGGAGAACTCCACCCGCGCCGCCTCGTAGACGGCCAACGCCAGATCCAACGCCACGCGGAACTCCGGCTTGAAGTGCTTCAGCTCCTTGTAGCCGCCGCCGAACTGCGTGAAGAGCGCCTTCCAGGTCACCGGGGTCGGGTCGCGCAGCACGTGCAGCCGGTAGGCCAGCCAGACATAGACGTCGATCGCCATCGAACAGCCGCCGATGTGGCGGATCGCCGGCTCCCAGATCGGGACGGGCGAGCGTTTCAGCGCGGCGAAGAAGGTTTCCGAGAGCTGCACCGTCTCGCGCCACAGCGTCCCCTGGCCGTCGTCGTCGCGCAGGCGGATGCCGCCGTTGACGATGTTCTCCTTGGCGAAGCCCTCCGCGCCGTCCTTGTCCCAGAAGAAGGTCAGGCGGCACAGGTTGATGCGGGTCGCCTGCTCCTGCACCGCCTTGTAGGTCGAGCCGCCGGCCGACACGCCCATGCGGTCGAGCCAGTCGTTCATCGAGCGGCCAAGCTCGATCTCGCGGCTGTTGTCCTGGATGGCGCGGGTCTGGAGATAGAGCAGGATCAGCCGCGCCTTGGCGCCATAGGGGACGCCGACCGGCATCAGGCTGCCGTCGCGCTTGCGCTCCTTGCCCGGTTCGACCAGCAGGGTAACGCGGCCCTGGTCGCGGCGCCATTCGGCGTCCGGCGCCAGTTTCCGGTGGGGCAGGCTGGTCAGGCAGAATCCGGAATAGGTGATGCCCAGCGCGTTGGACTCGTCCTCCAGCACCGCCGCCGCGACATCGACGACGCTGGCGCGCTTCGGGTCCACGAGGTTCCGCGCCTCGCGCCGGCCATGCGTCATGATGAGTTGGTGCACGTCGCCCATAGGTCCCCCCGTCCATTCTGCCTGCAGTCGACCATGCACCGCCGGGAGAGTCCATTTGGCGATCGCCGACGAGGCTAATTGAGACCTAATTGCTGGAGTCTATTTGCTAGGTCGGCGATTGCCTGGGGACGACTCGGGGGTGCGTCGGCGATTGCCAGAAGACTCGTCGGCGTTCGCCAAGGGACCGTGTGGGAATCATCGGTGACTCGGCCCAGACTTAAAGCGACTCGGGCATTGGTCGGCGATTGCCAAGGCGGGGTGGGGCGGGCGAGTCGCGACTCGGGATTTCATGGGGTGTGCCAAGGCGCCGCGGTGGGCCGGTTTGGCAATCGCCGACTCCACCCTCTCCCGTCCCGGGAGAGGGAAGGGGCCCACGCGCAGCGTGGGAAGGGTGAGGGTGTCGCCGAGGATCAGCCTTTGGCTTCTCGTGCGACCCTCACCCGGCTCTCAGCGGATGCCATGGGCATCCGCCTGTCGCCGTCAGCGCTGGCTTTCAGCCAGTGCGAGGGCACCTTTGGCGCCACCCTCTCCCGGGGCTCTCGGCGGCCAAAGGCCGCCTGACGCCGTCAGCGCCCGCATGCGGGCGCGAGAGGCGGGAGAGGGACGTTGAAACGGTCGGCGATTGCCAAGGTTGCCAAGGCGGCACCCCTGCCCTGCAGGCACCCTTGGGGCACGAAACGGCAGCGCGGCTGTTTTACGCCTGGCCTCCGCGGCGACGGGGGCGTGCTTTGGGAGATCCGCGACATGAGCGACGAGGGTTTCACGGGCCGCGTGCTGGACGGCGTGAACGGGCTGGACGGAACCGCCCACCGCAAGGCCGTCGCCCTGGGCGCGGAGGCGCCGGCCCTGCGCGACGGGCTCCAGGTGCCCAGCTCCCGCATGGTGCTGATGCCGGCCCTGGGGGCGCTATGGGCCGCCGGGCTGGGCATGGAGAAGCCGGGCTGGTCGCGCCTCGCCCGGCAGGGGCTCCTCGCCATCGCGCTGGGGACGGTGGCCGGCAAGGGGATCAAGCGCGTCGTCTGCCGCGTCCGCCCGAACGAGGGCCGCGACCCCAGCCGCTGGGGCAAGGCCGACGGCAAGCACGCCTCCTTCCCCTCCGGCCACGCCATCAATGTGTCGGCACTGACCACCGCGGTCGGGCTGAACCGCGGCTTGTCCCCGGCGACCATGGTCAGCCTGGGCTTCGCCGCGGCGGTGGGCTGGTCGAGCCTCGCCACCGAACGGCACTGGGCGTCCGACTACGCCGCCGGCATGGCGACCGGCGTGCTGGCCGGTCTGGCCGCCAAGGCGCTCGACGGCTGGGCGGAGGACCGGCTGTCCTGAAGCCGGAGTTCCCGGCCCGTCCTCACCCCGCCGGATCGGCGAGCGCGTGCAGCAGCCGCTCGCGGATCTGGGCCAGCTTGCTCTCGTGGGTGACCTTCAGGCCAAAGACGTCCTTCACATAGAAGACGTCGATGGCCTTCTCGCCATAGGTCGAGATCTTCGCCGAGGAGATCTGAAGCGTCAGGTTGGTCAGCGCGCGGGTCAGGTCGTAGAGCAGGCCGGGGCGGTCGCGCCCGTTGACCTCGATCACCGTGTGGGTGGTGGAGGCGTTGTTGTCGATCAGCACGCGCGGCGGCACGTGGAAGACGCGGGTGCGGCTGGCGTGCGGGGCCTTGCGCTTGGTCAGGTCGTGCAGCGGCTTCAACTGGCCGGACAGCACCTTCTCGATCATCACCGACAGCTTGGCGAGCTTGTCGCCGCTCTCGAAGGCGCCGCCGCCCGCCGCGTCCTGCACGGTGAAGACGTCCAGCGCCATGCCGTTGGTCATGGTGAAGATGCGGGCGTCCACGATGTCCGCCCCCGCCGCCGCCAGCGCCCCGGCGAGACGGGAGAACAGGCCGTGGTGGTCGGTGGCGAAGATCGTCACCTCGGTGATCGCGCGGCCGCGATCGATCCGCGTGTTGACGGTCAGCGGCCGTTCGTCGCGCAGCGCCTCGCGGACCAGCCGCGCCTGCCGGCCCAGCGTCTCCGCGTCGAAGGCCAGCCAGTAGGCGGGGTAGCCGAGCGCGATGTGCCGCTCGAAATCGCCGTCGTCGAAGTCGGACAGCTCGTCCCGCAGCGCCGCCTGGGCGGCCTGGATGCGGCGCCCGCGCCCTTCGACCGACAGGCCGCCGGACATCACCTCCTCCGAGCGGTTGTACAGCTCGCGCAGCAGCGTGGCCTTCCAGTTGTTCCAGCGCTGCGGCCCGACCGCCCGGATGTCCGCCACCGTCAGAACCAGCAGCAGGCGCAGCCGCTCCGGCGACTGGACGAGCGAGACGAAGTCGCGCACCGTCTTGTCGTCCTCCAGGTCGCGCTTGAAGGCGGTGTAGGACATGGCGAGGTGCCAGCGCACCAGCCAGGCCACCGTCTCCGTCTCCTCCGCCGTCAGGCCGAGCCGCGGGCACAGCTTCTCCGCCACCCGCGCGCCGAGGATGGAATGGTCGCCGCCGCGGCCCTTGGCGATGTCGTGCAGCAGCACGGCGACATAGAGCGCGCGCCGCGACACCACCTTGTGGATCACCTCCGACGACAGCGGCAGCTCTTCGGTCAGCTCGCCCATCTCGATCTTGTGCAGGATGCCCAGCGCGAACAGCGTGTGCTCGTCCACCGTGTAGACGTGGTACATGTCGTACTGCATCTGCGCGACCACCCGCCCGAAGTCGGGGATGAAGCGGGCCAGCACGCCGGCCTCGTTCATGCGGCGCAGCGTGATCTCCGGGTCCTTACGGCCGGTCAGGATCTCCAGGAACAGCCGGTTGGCCTCCAGGTCGGCGCGCAGCTTCGGCCCCACCACCGACAGCGAGCGCGTGATGGCGCGCAGCGCGTTGGGGTGGATGTCGATGTCGTTCTGCTGGGCGGTGTGGAACAGCCGGATCATGTCCAGCGGTTCGTCCTTGAACTGGCGGTCGCTGCGGACGTTCAGCCGCTCTCCATCCACCACGAAGCCGTCCACGTCCTTGCGGCGGGCCAGCGCGGCCAGCCGCAGGATGTTGAACTTGGGCGGGCGCTTCGATTCCGCCTCCAGCGCCGCGCAGAAGATGCGGGTCAGGTCGCCGACGTCCTTGGCGACCAGGAAGTAATGCTTCATGAAGCGCTCCACGCCCTTGGTCCCGGCGTGGTCGGTGTAGCCCATGCGGTTGCCGATCGACGTCTGCACGTCGAAGGTCATCCGGTCCTCCATGCGACCGGTCAGGTAGTGCAGGTGGCAGCGCGCGGTCCACAGGAAGTTCTGCGCCTTGGCGAAGCGCTGCGCCTCCTCCGGCAGCAGCACCTTCTTGCCGACCAGATCGTCGACGTCCTCGACCCGGTACAGGTACTTGGCGATCCAGAACAGGGTCTGGAGATCGCGCAGGCCCCCCTTGCCGTCCTTCAGGTTGGGTTCCAGCACATAGCGGCTGTCGCCCAGCTTCAGGTGGCGGTTGTCGCGCTCGGCCAGCTTGGCCTCGACGAACTCCGGCCCGGAGCCGGCCACCACCTCGCGGTCGAAGCGGCGGCGCAGCTCGGTGAACAGCTTGCGCGGACCCCAGAGGTAGCGGGACTCCAGGATGGCCGTGCGGATGGTCACGTCGGCCTTGGATTGGCGGATGCAGTCGTCGACGCTGCGCACCGCGTGGCCGACCTTCAGCCCGAGATCCCACAGGATGTAGAGCATGTACTCCACGACCTGCTCCACCCGCGGGGTGCGCTTGTAGGGCAGCAGGAACAGCAGGTCGATGTCGGAGAAGGGGGCCAGTTCGCCCCGGCCGTAGCCGCCGGTGGCGACGATGTCGAACACCTCGCCGGAGGTCGGGTTGGGGGTCGGGAAGATGTGGGTGACCGTGAGGTCGGCCAGCGAGCGCACCACCCCGTCGGCGAGGTAGCAGTTCTGCCGCACGCAGTCCTCGCCCGATCCCTTGGCCTCGAAGCGGGCGCGCACCTCCGCCCGTCCGTCGTTCAGCGCGCCGCGCAGCCGGGCGATCAGGGCGGGGCGCAGCTTGTCGCCGGTCCCATGCTCCACCACCAGCTTCTCCAGGTCCTCCGCCAGCTTGCGCCGGGACAAGATGGCGCGCTTGTTGGGGATGTTGGCGGTGCCGGCGTCCTTGGCGTCGGACGCGTCGGCTGAGGCGGCGCGGGTGGAGAGCATCGACAAAACGTGAGCCTTCCCAGGAATGCGAGGGGTGCGACAAACCGTGCGGCATCCCGACTATAACGGGAAAGAGGATAATTCGCACGCGGCACACCAAAAGAGGCTGCCGTCTGTTTCCTGCATGATCCCGTTGGGAGCGCCGCAATGACGGCAATGCTGTGATGGCCGTCACTGACGCGCTCCATTCCAAAGAGGTAAGGAGTCGTCTGTGAGACACGCGCGAGGGAGGCCATTGATGATCCCGAACCCCGGAACGGCACGGCGGGAGCTGGCGAACCTCGGGAACGCCCTGACCCTGGCGGAGCGCGGCCTGCCGCGTCACACCCCGGCCGAGCTGATGGCCTGGCTGGTGCACGCCCTGGCGCTGTGCCCCGGCTCCATCGGCGACGCGCTTCTGTTCGAGATCTGCGGCACCGCCACCGACGCCAGGGCTTCCGACGCCGACAAGATCGCCCAGATCCGCAAGGGCTGGGCCGCGGTGGTGCGGGCGCAGTTCCGCCTGCGCGGCCTGACCGTGGTGGGCGGCGGCGGCGAGAGGCGCGCCCGCGCCGCCTGACGCACGTCGTTTCTTCCCGTCTTACTCCTCACGCACCGACAGGTGGATGTTGGCGCCGCCGTTGCGCTCCAGGATCTCGGCGGCCTCCACCTCGTCCTCCACCTCGGCGGTGCGCACCCACAGGATGACGCCACCGGCCTCCAACGCGCGGCCGAACTCGTCGGTGTCGGGGTGGCTGGTCAGTTCGTCCAGGTAGTCCTTGATGGCGACGCCGCCCAGGCCGGCGGCGACGATGGCCGCCAGCGGCGCGGCGATCGGGCCGCCGACGATGGCGAGAAGCCCGGCGGTGGTCAGGGGGAAGGCGTATTTCAGCTCACCCACCAGACCGGTCAGGGCCTCGTCCGACGGGGCCTGCGGGCGCTGGTCGGCGGCCTCCAGCGAGGTGTGGCTGGCCAGCACCGACAGGTCGTCGCGGTCGAATCCGGCGTCCAGAAGGGCGGACACGGCCTTGTCGAAGGCCTCGCGGGTCTTGAACAGGGCGACGACCTCGCGCACCTCCCGGACGGTGTCCTGGCCGTTCGTGGTCCGGCCATCTGTGTTCTCGGGCGCTTGCGTCACGGCGGTCTCCTTCAGCTTCGGCTTGCTCGTTCTACGGGCATCGAACAGTCTAACGAAGCGGTCATCGCGGCACCAGCGCGGGCGTGCTAGGGTGCCGGCCCGACCTTGCCCGTCACAACGCAACCGGTTGAAGACCCGTGTCCGACGCGCCCGCCGCCATTTCGCCCGCCGCCACCATTCCTCCCGCCATCATTCCTCCCGATGCCACCCCGATGATGGCGCAGTATCTGGAGATCAAGCAGGCCCATCCCGACTGCCTGCTGTTCTACCGGATGGGCGATTTCTACGAGATGTTCTTCGAGGACGCGGTGAACGCCGCCCGGACGCTGGACATCGCGCTGACCAAGCGCGGCCAGCATCTGGGCGAGGACATCCCGATGTGCGGCGTCCCGGTCCACAGCCATGAATCCTACCTCCAGCGCCTGATCCGCCAGGGCTTCCGCGTCGCCATTTGCGAGCAGATGGAGGACCCGGCGGAGGCCAAGAAGCGCGGTTCCAAGTCGGTGGTGAAGCGCGGCGTCATCCGCATCGTCACCCCCGGCACGCTGACCGAGGACAGCCTGCTCGACTCCCGCGCCTCCAACTGGCTGGCCGCGGTGGCGGAAGCCGCGGGCGGGCTCGGGCTGGCCTGGCTGGAGCTGTCCACCGGCGAGCTGGTCGTGCAGCCGGTGGAGCGCGCCGGGCTGGGCGCCGCGCTCGGACGCCTCGACCCGCAGGAGGTGTTGGTCTCCGAGAAGCTGTGCCAGAGCCCCGACCTGTACGAGCTGTGGGGCGAATGGAAATCGCGCCTGACCGTGCAGCCGACCCCGCGCTTCGACAGCGAGAACGGGCGGCAGCGGCTGCTCACCCTCTACGGCGTCGGCACGCTCGACGCCTACGGTCAGTTCTCGCGCGCCGAGGTGGCGGCGGCCGGCGCGCTGGTCGCCTATGTGGAGCTGACGCAGAAGGGCCGCGTGCCCCGCCTGTCGCCGCCGCGCCGGCTCGGCCCCGGCGCCGTCATGGAGATCGACGCGGCGACCCGCCGCAACCTGGAGCTGACCCGCACCCTGACCGGCGACCGGCGCGGCAGCCTGCTCGCCACCATCGACCGCACGGTGACCGGGGCGGGGGCGCGTCTGCTCGCCGCCCAGCTCTCGGCGCCGCTGACTAACCCCGCGGCCATCGCCAAGCGGCTGGACATGGTCGAATTCGCTCTGAACGAGGAGCGGCTGCGCGGCGACCTGCGCGAGGCGCTGCGCCGCTGCCCGGATCTGGAGCGCGCCCTGTCCCGCCTGACGCTGGGGCGCGGCGGCCCGCGCGACCTGGCATCGGTGCGCGACGGTCTGGCCCAGGCCTCGGCCATCCGCCTGCTGCTCAACAGCCATCCCGGCGGCCCGCTGCCCGACGGGCTGGGCGCCGTGGCCAAGGGGCTGGGCGAGCACAGCGAGTTGGTCAATCAGCTGACGCAGGCGCTGGCGCCGGAACTGCCGCTGCTCGCCCGCGACGGCGGCTTCATCGCGCGCGACTATTCCTACGCGCTCGACGAGCTGGTGACCCTGCGCGACGAGAGCCGGCGGCTGATCGCCGGGCTTCAGGTCAAGTACGCCGGCATCGCCGGGGTGCCGGCGCTGAAGATCAAGCACAACAACGTGCTGGGCTATCACATCGAGGTGACGGCGACCCACGCGGACAAGCTGATGTCCGAGAAGGGGCGCGAGGTCTTCATGCACCGCCAGACCATGGCGAACGCCGTGCGTTTCGGCACGGTCGAGCTGTCGGACCTGGAGCGCCGCATCTCCGAGGCCGCCGACAAGGCGCTGGCCGTGGAGCTGGAGCTGTTCAACGACCTCGTCGAGGAGGTGACCAGCCGCGCCGAGGCCATCGCCCAGGCCGCCCACGCGCTGGCCGCTCTGGACGTCGCCGCCGCGCTGGCCGAGCTGGCGGCGGAGCGGCGTTACCGCCGGCCGGTGGTGGACGGCAGCCTCGCCTTCTCGATCAAGGGCGGGCGCCACCCGGTGGTGGAGGCGGTGCTGGACGCCGGCCACGCCGGCCCCTTCGTCGCCAACGACTGCGACCTTGCCCCGGACAACCGGCTGTGGCTGCTGACCGGTCCGAACATGGCCGGTAAGTCCACCTTCCTGCGCCAGAACGCGCTGATCGCCGTGCTCGCCCAGATGGGCAGCTTCGTGCCGGCGGAGAGCGCGCACATCGGGGTGGTGGACCGGCTCTACAGCCGCGTGGGTGCGGCCGACGATCTGGCGCGCGGCCGCTCCACCTTCATGGTGGAGATGGTGGAGACGGCGGCCATCCTGAACCAGTCCGGCGACCGCGCGCTGGTCATCCTGGACGAGATCGGGCGCGGCACCGCAACCTTCGACGGCCTGTCCATCGCCTGGGCCTGCGTGGAGCATCTGCACGACGTCAACCGCTGCCGCGCGCTGTTCGCCACCCACTACCACGAGCTGACCATGCTGGCCGGCAAGCTGCCGGGCCTGTCCTGCCACACCATGCGCATTAAGGAATGGCAGGGCGACGTGGTCTTCCTGCACGAGGTGACGGCGGGGGCGGCGGACCGCAGCTACGGCATCCATGTGGCGAAGCTGGCCGGCCTGCCCGGCGCCGTCGTGGGCCGCGCCGAGGAGGTGCTGACCATTCTGGAGTCGGGCGACCAGAACGCGGCCATCCACCGTCTGGCCGAGGATCTGCCGCTGTTCAGCGCCGCCCTGAAGCGCCCGCCGCCGACCCCCGCAGCGTCACCCGCCGCCCCGCCGGAGCCGTCGCGGGTGGAGGAGGCGCTGAAGTCCATCGACCCGGACAGCCTGACGCCGCGTCAGGCGCTCGACGAGTTGTATCGTCTGAGAGGGTTGCTGTCTTAAGAGGGAGTATTTGAGAAGAGACACACGCCATAGTATGAAAATCCGCCGCCGCAGCGTTCCTTCCCATGGGCAAGGGGCGTTGTCATCCAAGCGGCGGGAAGGGGGTGTGTTTATTGACCCCTGGTAGGGTGCTGGTGATCTGCACGGTCATCCAGACGGTCGTCGCGATCCTCGCGCTGCTCGTCGCCGTGCTGTAAGCCAGACGACGGAGGGGCGGCGCTGCAACGCCGCCCCTCTTTTCGTGTGCACGCCGTTCCGGCCATTGGCCTTTCCAAGCGCGCGGTACCGGAGGTGTCGTCTATTGACCACTGGTACGGGAAATATAGCGCTGAACCACAGCCGCCGCAATCCCATCCCGGGGTCATTCCATGGGCGCTACGCCCGTTCCACGACGTCCTCGTCCATCGGGGCGCCGCGGTCGCGGATGGGGGTGACGTGGCGTTGGGCAGCGGGGCGTTGCGCGTGGCGCAGCTTCTCCTCCACCGCCTCGTTCCGCCCCGACCGAGCGAGTCCGGCGGTACGGTCGCGGGCGGCAGGACCGGTTTGGCGTGAAGCGCGCGGACGGCGACGGCCATCGGGTCCTCGCCCGGCGCGCAGGGGTGGGTGGCGGCCAGCAGGGCCTCGGGCACGCTGGCTGCGAGATAGTCGGCCACGGTCTCGTGCACCGGGATGATCATGGTGATGCGGGTCAGGTCCACCACCTTGCGCACCTGCCCGGACGCGCAGAGCAGGGACAGCGCCTTGCCCGCCGACAGGGCCTCGCCGTTCATCACCAGCAGCAGGCCGATGCCGGCGCTGTCGATGAACTCCAGTCCGGTCAGGTCGAGGAGATGACGGCGCTCCGTCCCGCCCTTTACGTCGGCGATCGCCTGCCGCACCGGGCCGGCGTCCTGGCTGGTGAAGCGCCCGGTGAGCACCAGACGGGCGAAGTGCCGCTCCTGCTCCTTGCGATACTGCACGACCCCTACCCCCTCCCGACGTCTTGCGGCCATGATCCGGTGCCGGGCCTTCGCGGGGCAAGCGGGCGGCGGCATCGGGTCCTGCGCGATGTTGACGCAGGGCAGCCCCTTTTTGTCACGGCTTCCTTGCCCCTTGACGGCGCGCCGCGGCGGTCCTAAAAGCGAGGGCACGTGGTGATTTGGTCGACCGGCTTGCGGGCCACGTAAAACAACCCGCTAAAAAGGTCCGAGCCGCGTCCGCGCCTCGACCCGATCGGTCGGGGCGTTTTTTGTTGTGCCGGTCTGCCCCGCCGGCGGACAGAGGAGACAAAGCGGCCATGGCGCGCACCGATCATCGCAATCCGAACGTCGCGGGGCTTCGCCCGCGTTCCCGTCTGGTCCATGGCGGCGTCCGCCGCTCGTCCTTCGACGAGACCTGCGAGGCGCTCTACCAGACCTCCGGCTTCGTCTACGGCTCGGCGGAGGAGGCGGAGAGCGCCTTCGTCAACGACGGCTCCCGCCACGTCTATTCGCGCTTCCGCAACCCGACCACGGCGATGTTCGAGGACCGGCTGTGCGAGTACGAGGGGGCGGCCTGGGCCTACGCCACGACCAGCGGCATGGCCGCGGTGCACGGCGCCCTGTGGTCGAACCTGCGCACCGGCGACCGCATCGTGGCGCCGCGCTCGCTGTTCATCTCCTGCTACTGGGTGATCAAGGAGCTGTCGGCCCGCTTCGGGGTCGAGGCGGTCTTCGTCGACGGCACCGATCTGTCCCAATGGGAAGAGGCACTGGCCAAGCCGACCAAGGTCGTCTTCCTGGAGACGCCCAGCAATCCGGGGCTGGAGGTCGTCGACCTGCGCGCCGTCAGCGCTCTCGCCCACAAGGCTGGGGCCAAGGTGGTGGTCGACAACGCCTTCGCCACGCCGGTGCTGCAGCGCCCGTTCGAGATGGGGGCGGACGTCGTCATCTATTCGGCGACCAAGCACATCGACGGCCAGGGCCGCTGTCTGGGCGGCATCATCCTGACCAACGACAAGCAATACGGGTCGGACGTGATCCACCCCTATCTGCGCCACACCGGCCCGACCATCTCGCCCTTCAACGCCTGGCTGCTGCTGAAGGGGCTGGAGACGCTGGAGTTGCGCGTGTCGGCGCAGAGCGCGGCGGCCCTGACCGTGGCGGAGTTCCTGGAAGGCCACGCGAAGGTGGAGCGGGTGCTCTATCCGGGTCTGGCCAGCCACCCGCAGCACGACCTTTGCCGCAGCCAGATGACCGGCGGCGGCACCATGCTGTCGATCTTCCTGAAGGGCGGCAAGGAGGAGGCCTTCCGCGCCCTGAACGACCTGCGGATGGTGATGATCTCCAACAACCTGGGCGACTCCAAGAGCCTGATCACCCACCCCGACACCACCACCCATTCCAAGCTGACGGTCGAGGAGAAGGCGGCGGCGAACATCCGTCCGAACCTGCTCCGCCTGTCCGTCGGGCTGGAGGACGCCCAGGACATCGTCGAAGATCTCGACCGCGCGCTCGCTTCCCTGTAAAGACTGGACCCGGAACCAAATGCTGCAGTGCAGCGTTGGCGTCCGGGTCACAGTTTTCCGGTCTGGGCGGTTTTTTGGCCCGGCCGTTTTTTTCAGCCCAGTCCGGGCTTTTGGTGAGGTGGAGCGAATGTCGAGACGCAAGGCCGGCAACGGCGAACCGACGCAACGCTTTCTGACGGTGGCGGGCGATCTGACCCGAACCGGCGTCAAGACCGGCGAGATGGGGGTGGCGGCGGCCCAGACGATCGGCTACCGAACCGCCATGATGGCGGCGGCCATGAACAACCCCATCGACCTCGCCAACCCGGAGTTCGTCCGCATGGGCTCCGAGAAGGTGGAGGCGATGGTGGAGGCCACCCACGCCGTCGCCAAGGGCATCGGCGAGATGCAGCAGGCCTGGATGACCCTCATGCAGGGCCAGCTTCAGGTCGCCATGGTGATGGTGAGCGGCCTCGGCCAGTGCCGCAGCCCCGCCGATCTGGTGGAGTTGCAGCACCGCACCGTCACCGAGTCGGTGGAGGCCGGCATCCACGCCGCGCTTTATATGGTCGAGTCGGTCACGGCCCTGACTCAGGCCGGCATGACCCCCGCCTACCGCACGGTCCGCGCCAACGCCCGCCGTCTGGCGAAGCAGCACGGATAAGGTTGCGGTTCACCACGAAGACACGAAGACACAAAGGCAATCACGAAGACCTTTGTGATTCCTTTGTGCCCTTCGTGTCTTCGTGGTTGAAAACCTCTTCACATCAGCACTGTACGATCACTGCCCCAGCACTTCGAAGCTGGACGGGGCGGGGTCGAGCACGCGGGGGCCGCCGGGGGTGACCTCCAGAACGGCCAGTCCGCGCTCCACGACGCCGTCCGCGCGCAAGCGGAAGATGCCGTCCATGCCTTCGAAGCCGTTGGGGTTGTTCAGCGCCGCGCGGTCGAAGCGGCCCGACGGGTCGGGCATCTTGGCCAGCACCGCGGCGATGGCCGTGGCGTCGTAGGACAGGGTGGCGATCCGCGGCGGCTTGCGCCCGTAGGTCCTCTCGAAGCGCGCCTCGAAGTCGGCGCGGCTCTGCGGGGCCGGGGCGGCGAACCAGGCGCCGGCCAAAGCGGGTTCCTGGCCCAGGCCGGGCTCGTCCCACAGGCCGGTGCCGAGCAGCTTCACCTGCTGGGTGTTCAGCCCGTTGGCCGACAGCGCCGCCGCCAGACCCTGGGCGCGCGGCCCGCCTTCGGCCAGCATGACCGCCTGCGGCTGCACGCCGGCCTGGGTCACCTGCCGCGCCGGCTGGGCGAGGTCGGTCACCGCCGGGTCGTAGCGCTCGACCTGCGCCACCTGCCCGCCGAACTGGCGCGAGGCGGCCTGCACGGCGTTGACCACGGCGTCGCCATAGGCGGTGCGCGGGGCCAGAGCGACGTAGCGCGTCGCACCGCGCGAGCGGGCGAAGCCGACCACGCGGGTCACCTGATCGGCGGGCACGAAGCCCAGCACATAGGTGCCGTTGCCGGCCTGGGTCCAATCGTTGGTGAAGGCCAGAACGTCCACGCCCGCGGACTGGGCGACCGGCTTCACCGCCGCCACGTCGGCGGCGAACAGCGGGCCGAGGATCAGGCTCGCCCCCTCGGCGATGGCCTGCCGCGCCGCGTCGGCCGCGCCGGTGGGCGTGCCCTTGGTGTCGCGGGGCAGCAGCTCGAACCGGTCGCCGGCCAGATCGAACAGCGCCATCTGCGCCGACTCCAGCATGGCCTGCCCGATGGCGGCGCTGGACCCGGACAGCGGCAGCAGGATCGCCACCTTCAAGGTCTGCGGGGCGGCCGGAACGGCGGCGACCGGCGCTTGCGGCGCTTGAGTCGGCGGCGCCGGGGCCTTTACAGTCGAGCAGGCCGAAAGCGTGCCAACGACCAACAGGGCGGCGGCAGCCTGCTGCCCCCAAGCGCGCGAGAAAGGTGTCGTCAAGCGTGCCACCAACGATCTCCACATCCGGTCCGGCGCCCGAACCCGTTTCCGGGCCCGGCGTCTCTGGTGACGCTGAAGGTAGCGAGCCGAGGGCCGCAAGTAAACTCGGCGCCGGCCTTTATGTGGTCGCCACCCCCATCGGCAACGCCGCCGACATCACGCTGCGCGCGCTCGACACGCTGCGCCGCGCCGATGCCATCGCCTGCGAGGACACGCGGGTGACGGCGAAGCTGATGGGCATCCATGGCATCCACACGCCCTTCGTCTCCTATCATGAACACAACGCGGCAAAGATGCGTCCGGTCCTCATCGGCCGCATGAAAGCGGGCGAGTCCATCGCGCTGGTCACCGACGCCGGCACGCCGCTGGTCTCCGACCCCGGCTACAAGCTGGTTCGCGAGTGCGTGGCGGAGGGGGTGGCGGTCACCACGCTGCCCGGCGCCTCCGCCCCGCTGGTGGCGCTGGTGCTCTCCGGCCTGCCGACCGACCGCTTCCTGTTCGCCGGCTTTCTGCCCAACAAGAGCAGCGCCCGGCGCGCCGCCGCCGGGGAGCTGAAGAACGTTCCCGCCACGCTGGTCTTCTTCGAGTCGCCGCAGCGCCTGCCCGAGTCGCTGGCCGATCTCGCCGACATCCTGGGCGCGCGGGAGGCCGCTGTGGCGCGGGAGCTGACCAAGCTCTACGAGGAGGTGCGGCGCGGCACCCTGCCGGAGCTGGCCACCCACTACGCCGAGGCCGGCCCGCCGAAGGGCGAGGTCGTGCTGGTGATCGGTCCGCCCGGCGAGGAGGCCACCCCGACCGAGGCCGACGTGGACGCCCTGCTGCGCGAGGCGCTGACCCGCCTGTCGGTCCGCGACGCCGCCGCCGACGTGGCCGCCCGCACCGGCCAGACCAAGCGCGCCGTCTACGCCCGCGCGTTGGAGCTGGCGCGGGAGGGGAAACCATGAGCGCGCCGGACGCCCTGCGCCGCCGGGCGGAGACCTACGGCCGCTACGCCGAGCGGCTCTGCCGGCTGGCGTTGCGGCTGAAGGGTTACCGCATCCTGGAAAGCCGCCTGCGCACACCCATGGGAGAGATCGACATCGTGGCCCGGCGGGGCGACACTCTGGCCATCGTCGAGGTCAAGGCCCGCGGCGACTGGGACACCGCGAACGAGGCGGTCAACGCCCGCCAGCGGGGCCGCCTCGCCCGCGCCGCCCACGCCTATCTGGGGGCCAACCCGCAGTATGCCGGCTATGTCTTGCGCTTCGACGTCATGCTCGTTACCCCTTGGTCCTGGCCGCGCCACGTGCCGGACGCGTGGCGGGCCTGACGCGAAGGCTGAAGAAGAGGAAGGACGCCGCTCGTGACCAGCCGCGCCGAGGCCCGTGACATCCTGCGCCGCGTGGGGCAGCAGCCGGACGAGCAGATCGATCTGGCCGAAGCCGCCCTGGCGCTGGGCGCGCTGGAGGTTCCGGGCGCCGCGCTGGCCGACTACCGCCGTCACCTCGCCGACATCGCCCATGATCTGGCGGAGCGCGTCTCGCCCACCCTCGACGGGCTGGAGGCCCGCGTCTCCTGGCTGCACGAGGTCATCGTGGAGCGCCACGGCTACGCCGGCGACCAGGACACCTACGACGACCTGCAGAACGCCAACCTGCTCCGCGTCATCGACCGCCGCCGCGGCCTGCCGGTGGCGCTGGGCATCCTGTACCTGCACGCCGCCCGCTCGCAGGGCTGGACGATGCTGGGGCTGAACTTCCCCGGCCATTTCCTGGTGCGGCTGGAGGCCGACGGCGCCCGCGCCATCCTCGACCCCTTCAACGAGGGGCAGGTGCGCACCGCCGTCGACCTGCGCGACCTGCTGAAGGCCACCGCCGGCAGCGCCGCGGAGCTGGAGCCCGGCCATTACCAGACGGTGTCCAACCGCGAGATCCTGCTGCGGCTCCAGAACAACATCAAGCTGCGCCACCTCTCCGCCCGCGACGTGCCGCGCGCGCTGGAGGTGCTGGAGGCGATGCGGCTGTTCGCCCCGGCCGAGGCGTCGCTGTGGCGGGAAACCGGCCTTCTGGAGGCCCACAACGGCAACCTCGCCGCGGCCATCGCCGCGCTGGAAAGCTTCCTGGAGCTGACCGCCAGCGAACGGCACCGCCATCAGGTCGCCGCGCTGATCCAGCAGCTCAAGAACCAACTGAACTGACCCTTACTCAAAGCCCGTTTCGGAGACCCGCAGGATGAGCCTCGCCGTCGCCTTCCAGATGGACCCCATCGAGTCCATCAACATCGACACCGACTCGAGCTTCATGATGGCGCTTGAGGCGCAGAAGCGCGGGCACACGCTCTACCACTACCACCCGCGCGACCTCAGCCTGACCGGCAACGTCCTGACCGCCCGCGTTCGCGAGATGACCGTGGTCCGCCAGAAGGGCGCCCACTACACGCTGGGCGAGCCGCGAATCGTCGACCTGTCGACCATGGACGTGGTGCTGATGCGCCAGGACCCGCCCTTCGACATGGCCTACATCACCGCCACCCACATGCTGGAGCACATCCAGCCCAAGGTGCTGGTGCTGAACGACCCGGCGGAGGTGCGCAACGCGCCGGAGAAGCTGTTCGTCACCCATTTCCCCGACCTGATGCCGCCGACGCTGATCACCAGCGACAAGCAGGCCGTCCTGGACTTCCGGGCGCAGCACAAGGACATCATCGTCAAGCCGCTGTTCGGCAACGGCGGGGCCGGCGTCTTCCACCTGAAGCCGGACGACGAGAATCTGGGCTCGCTGCTGGAACTCTTCACCCAGCTCTATCGCGAGCCGGTGATCGTGCAGAAGTACCTGCCGGAGATCCGCCAGGGCGACAAGCGCATCATCCTGATCGACGGCGAGCCCGCCGGCGCCGTCAGCCGCATGCCCCAGGAGGGCGAGGCCCGCGCCAACTTCCACGCCGGCGGCAGCGCCAAGAAGACGGAGCTGACCCCGCGCGAGCAGGAGATCTGCAAGGCCATCGGCCCGGTGCTGCGGGAGAAGGGTCTGGTCTTCGTCGGGATCGACGTGATCGGCGACTACATGACCGAGATCAACGTGACCTCGCCCACCGGCATCCAGGAGATCAACCGGCTCGACGGGTCGGCGCTGGAAGCCACCCTGTGGGACGCCATCGAGCGGCGGCACCGGGAGAGCAAGGGAGCCTGAAAAGTCCCTCTCCCGCCCCGGGAGAGGGAAGGGGCCCGCGCGAAGCGTGGGAAGGGTGAGGGTGCCGGCAACGGGCCGGCATTCAATCTTTGGATGCCCCCTCACCCGGCGCTTCGCGCCACCCTCTCCCGGGGCGGGAGAGGGGATCACACCCTGGCGGCGACGGCGCTCCTGACGAGGTCCACGTACCGGTAATCCAGCCCGTTCTCGGTCAGCAGCGGGCCGCGTTCCGTCTCCACCCACTCCGGTCCCAGCGGCGGCATCACCGTGTCGCCCTCCACATCCCGCTCGACGCGGGTCAGGTGGACGATGTCGGCGAGCGGCAGGGTTTCGCGGAACAGTTCGGCGCCGCCGATCACGGCGACCTCCGGGACGCCGCGGCCGCGGCACCAGTCCAGCGCCGCGTCGAGGCCGCCGAACCAGCGCGCGCCGTCCCGCTCGCCCGGCGGGACACTGCGGCTGACCACGAGATTGTCGCGGCCGGGCAGGGGCTTGCGGGGCAGTGACTCCCAGGTGCGCCGGCCCATCAGGACCGGCTTGCCCATCGTCAGCTCCCGGAAGCGCTTCAGGTCGCCGGGCAGGGACCAGGGCAGAGTGCCGTTGCGGCCGATCACGCCGTTGCGCGCCGCGGCAACCACCAGACTGATGCGCATCCCAACCCCTTTCCCGGACCGTTCACCCCACCTTACGCCGCGCGAAGCTGCTGAAGGAAGCTTCCGACCTCCCGGTGCAGCGTGTCGAGCTGGTGGCCGAGCTGGCGCGACATCTCCAGCACGTCGCGGGCGGTGGCGCCGCTCTGGGTCGCCGCACCGGTGACGCCGGTGATGTTGGCCGACACCTCCTGCGTGCCGCCCGCCGCCTCCTGGACGTTGCGGCTGATCTCGCGGGTGGCCGCCCCCTGCTCTTCGACCGCGGAGGCGATGGAGGTGGCGATCTCGTTCACCCGCAGGATGACCTGGGTCACGCCCTGGATTTCGCCGACCGCGTCGCCGGTCACGGACTGGATGTTGGCGACCTGGGCGGCGATCTCCTCCGTGGCCTTGGCGGTCTGGTTGGCCAGCGCCTTGACCTCGCTCGCCACCACGGCGAAGCCCTTGCCGGCCTCGCCGGCGCGGGCCGCCTCGATGGTGGCGTTGAGCGCCAGCAGGTTGGTCTGGCTGGCGATGTCGTTGATGAGCTGGACGACCGCGCCGATCTTCTGCACCGCCTCGGCCAGCCCGCCAACCTTGTCGTTGGCCCGCCCGCTGAGGGTCACCGCCTCGCCGGCGATGCGCGACGACTCGGCGACCTGCCGGCTGATCTCCTGGATCGAGCCGGCCAGCTCCTCCGACGCGGCGGCCACGGTCTGCACGTTGGCGGAGGTTTGCTCGGTCGCCGCGGCGACCGAGGTCGCCAACTCGTCGGTCTGGGCGGCGGCGCGGCTCATCTCGGCCGCGCGCTCCTCCATCGTCGCCGCCGCATCGGACACGGTGCGGACGACGGCGCCGATGCTCTGCTCGAAACTGGCGGCCAGCGCCAGCATGGCGCGGTGCTTGTCCTCCTCGGCGCGCTGGGCCGACGCGGCTTGCTCGGCCTCCAGCCGCTGCTTGTCGCGGGCGTTGTTCTGGAAGACCAGAACGGCCTTGGCCATGGCGCCGATCTCGTCGCCGCGCTCCGCCTCGGGGAAGCGGGTGTTCAGGTCGCCGTCGGCCAGCGACCGCATCTTGGCGCCCAGCCCGCGCAGCACCCGGCTGATGTCGGTGCCGACCCAGGCGATCAGGCCGACGGCCGGCACCGCCAGCGCCAGGATGACGAAGGCCAGCGTCCGCAGCTGGTCCAGGAAGGCGGCCCGGATGTCGTCGATGAAGATGCCGGTGCCGATGAAGATGTTCCACGGTTCGAAGCCGCGGACATAACCCAGCTTCACCGCCAGATCGCTGCCGCCGACCGTGCGCGGCCAGTCGTATTCCAGCAGGCCGTCGCCGGTGGCGCGGACCATGCGGATGAACTCCACGATCATGTGGACGCCGTTGGCCGACTTCAGCGGCTTGACGTCGGCGCCGATCAGCTTGGCATTGACGTGGGCGAAGCCGTAGCCGTCCATGGTGTGGGCGAAGAGATACTCCTTGCCGCCGGCGTAGCGGATGCCGGCCACCGCGGCCTTGAAGCGGGCCTGAGCCTCGTCGCGGGTGATCTTGCCGGCGGCGGCGTCCGCCTCCAGCGTGGTGGCCAGGGCAACCCCGGTTTCCACGATGCTGTGCAGCGTCTCCAGCCGGTCGGCGTGCATACGGTTGTAGTTGAGGTAAAGGCCGGCGCCGGCGATGGCGAAGGATGCAACCGAAGCCGCGACGACGAGCGTCCACAGCTTGGCCCGAATGGAAAGCCTCGTGAGGATCATGGGATGTCTGCCTGAAACTGTCTGCCCTGTCCCGCGTCCCGGCAAGCGGCGGTTTGTTTGCCCTTGTCTTCGCCGGGACCTCAAGGATGGTCGACAGTCACAGGAAATCTATAAAGGCGCGTATAAGATTCCGTGGCGCGCCGGGCACTGGGCGCCTTTGTCACACCACGTTTCCGGGTATTCCTGCGGTCAGGCGAGAAGAGCCCCCAGCACGGCGTTCAACCGCTGCCGCCCCTCATGCGTGGCGCGCAACGTGTCCTTGCCAACCTCCAGGAAACCGCCGGCCACCAGACGCTCCAGCGCGGCGGGATCGACCAGCCCGTCGAGGTCGCGGCCGGTCTCCTCGACCAGCCGGGCGCGGGCCACCCCCTCGCGCAGGCGCAGCCCCATCATCAGCAGCTCCGACCCGCGGGACTCGCGGGCGACGGGTTCGGGCGCGGCGGCGCCATGGCCGTCGCGCTCGACCCGCTCCAGCCAGATTTCCGGGGCGCGGTGGGCGCGGGTGGCGAGTTTCTCGCCGTCCAGCGTCAGCCGGCCGTGGGCGCCGGGACCGACGCCGACGTAATCGCCGTAACGCCAGTAGGTCAGGTTGTGGCGGCTCTCCTCGCCGGGGCGGGCGTGGTTGGAAATCTCGTAAGCGGGCAGCCCGGCGCGGTCGAGCAGGCTCTGCGTCGCCTCGTAGAGGTCGCCGGCCAGATCCTCGTCGGGCAGCACCAGATCGCCCCGCGCGTGCAGGGGGAAGAAGGCCGTGCCCTCCTCGATGGTCAGCTGGTAGACCGACAGATGGCCGACCGCGTGGTCGAGCGCTTGGGTCAGCTCCGCTTCCCACGCCGCGACGGATTGGCCGGGGCGGGCGTAGATCAGGTCGAAGCTGAAGCGGGGGAAGGTCCGGGCGGCCAGCGCGATGGCGCCGGTCGCCTCGGCCGCGCTGTGCTGGCGGCCGAGGAACTTCAGCGCGGTGTCGTCCAGCGCCTGGATGCCCATCGACAGGCGGTTGACCCCGGCGGCGCGGAAGGCGCGGAACTTGCCGGCCTCGACCGAGGTCGGGTTGGCCTCCAGCGACACTTCCAGGTCGTCGCCGACCGTCCAGCGGGCGGCGATGCGCTCCAGCACGGCGCCGACCGTCGCCGGCTCCATCAGCGACGGCGTGCCGCCCCCGAAGAAGACCGAGGTGACCCGGCGGCCGGGCGTTGCGTCCGCGTAATGATCCAGCTCCCGCACCAGCGCGGCGCGCCAGCGGTCATGCTCGACCCGGTCGCGGACGTGGCTGTTGAAGTCGCAGTACGGGCACTTCGCCTTGCAGAAGGGCCAGTGGATGTAGATCCCGAAGCCAGGATCAGGAATCACTTGAAGCATCGCTCCACAAGCTGGCGGAAGGCGTCGGCCCGGTGGCTCATCTCGTGCTTCCTGGCCGGGTCCATCTCGCCGAAAGTGATGTCGTGGCCGTCCGGCCTGAACATCGGATCGTAACCGAAACCATGCGCGCCGCGCGGCGGCCAGACCAGCGTGCCGGGGCAGCGGCCTTCCACCGTCTCGACATGGCCGTCCGGCCAGGCGAGCGACAGGGCGCAGACGAACCAGGCGCGGCGGTCGGCCTGGCCCTTCAGCCCGTCCTCGACCTTGCCCATGGCCATCTGGAAGTCCTTTTCCGGACCGGCCCAGCGGGCGGAGTAGATGCCGGGGTCGCCGTTCAGCGCCGGCACCACCATCCCGCTGTCGTCGGCCAGCGCGACATGCCCGGCCTTGGCGGCGGCCAGGGCCTTCAGTTCGGCGTTCGCGACGAAGCTGGTCCCCGTCTCCTCCGGCTCGGGCAGGCCAAGCTCGCCCGCGGACACGAAGGAGGCGGCGTAGGGGCCGAGCAGAGCCGCGATCTCGCAGGGGAGGGCCGATTTCCCCTCCCCTGCGAAGCGGGGGAGGGTTAGGGAGGGGGCAATGCGCAACCGCGCCTTTACTTCACCGCGATCGCCGCCTTCTGCAAGGCCACCAGCTCGTTGATGCCCTTGCGGGCGAGCGCCAGCAGTTCCATGAACTGCGGCTCGCTGAAGGGACGTTCCTCGGCGGTGCCCTGGACCTCGACGATGCCGCCATTGCCGGTCAGCACGAAGTTGGCGTCGGCCTGGGCGGTCGAATCCTCGGCGTAGTCGAGGTCGAGAACGCTGGTGTTCTTGTAGATGCCGCAGGAGACGGCGGCGACATGGTCGGTCAGCGGCATGGTCTTCAGGGCGCCGATCTGCATCAGATGCTGGAAGGCGAGATGCAGGGCGACGAAGCTGCCGGTGATGGCGGCGGTGCGGGTGCCACCGTCGGCCTGGATGACGTCGCAGTCGATCTTGATCTGCTTCTCGCCCATGGCGGCGCGGTCGGTGACGGCGCGCAGCGCGCGGCCGATCAGGCGCTGGATCTCCTGGGTGCGCCCCGACTGCTTGCCCTTGGCGGCCTCGCGGTCGGTGCGGCTGTGGGTGGAGCGCGGCAGCATGCCATATTCGGCGGTGACCCAGCCGAGGCCGGTGTTCTTCAGGAAGCGGGGAACGCCCTCGTCCACGCTGGCGGTGCACAGGACGTGCGTGTCGCCGAAACGCACCAGGCAGGACCCCTCGGCGTGCTTGCTGAAATGGGGCTCAAGGGAAATGGTGCGCAACTGGTCGTGGGCGCGGCCGGAGGGACGCATCGGGCATGATCCGCAAATCTGTTGAAATCGGCGGCAAGCTAGCGCCCGCTGCCCCCGCCGTCCAGCGCGCAACCGGGGCGCACGTTGATTCGGCGCGGACACCTGCCTAAATTCGGGACGCCGCCTTCGCGCTTCAACAGCATCGTCCGGTTCCCGCCCCGCCATGATCACCGAGCTGAACCAACGGTCCCGCGAGATCTTCCGGCTGATCGTCGACGCCTATGTGGCGACCGGCGAGCCGGTGGGCTCGCGCACGATCTCGCGGAGGCTCGGCATGGCCCTGTCGCCCGCGACCATCCGCAACGTCATGGCCGACCTGGAGGAGCAGGGGCTGCTCTACGCCCCCCACACCTCCGCCGGCCGCATCCCCACCGAGGCCGGGCTGCGCCTATTCGTCAACGGCCTGCTGGAGATCGGCAGCCTGAGCGAGGACGAGCGCGGTTCCATCGAGGCCAAATGCGCCTCCTCCGGGCGGTCGCTGCAGGACGTGCTGGGCGAGGCCTCCACCCTGCTGTCCGGCCTGTCGCACTGCGCCGGGCTGGTGGTGGCGCCGAAGACCGACCGGCCGCTGAAGCACATCGAGTTCGTCTCGCTGGCCCCCGGCCGGGCGCTGGTCGTGCTGGTCAACGAGGACGGGCTGGTCGAGAACCGCGTCATCGAGGTGCCGGTGGGCGTGCCCGCCGCGACGCTGCAGATGGTCTCCAACTTCCTCAGCGCGAAGCTGGTCGGCCGCACGCTGGACGAGGCGCGGCAGGCCGTGCTGCGCGAGATCGAGGACCAGAAGACCGAGCTGGACGAATTGTCGCAGCGCGTGGTCTCCGCCGGTCTCGCCACCTGGGCGGGCAGCGGCGGGCAGAACAGCGGCCAGCTCATCGTGCGCGGCCAGGCGAAGCTGCTGGAGGACGTCACCGCCCTGTCGGACCTGGAGCGCGTGCGCGCCCTGTTCGAGGCGCTGGAGACCAAGGAGACCATGCTGCGCCTGCTCGACGCCACCGGGAAGGGTGACGGGGTGCAGATCTTCATCGGCGCGGAGAATGTGCTGTTCGGCCATTCCGGCTGTTCGCTGATCATCTCGCCGTTCCAGAACAGCCGCGAGCAGGTGATCGGCGCCATCGGCGTGATCGGCCCGACCCGCATCAATTATGCCCGGATCATCCCGCTTGTGGATTATACAGCCAAGGTCATCAGCCGCCTTGTCGGGTGACGCCCTTGGCAATGCTTCACCCATTTCCCACCAGACGACGACCCAAGACGACAACGAGAGAGCCATGAGCGAAGAGCAGAACAAGCCCGCCGAAGCCGAGGTGGAGCAGACCGAAGCCGTCCAGGACAAGGCCGCCCAAGACAAGGCCGCCCAAGACAAGGCCGCCCAAGACAAGGCCATGGACGCCGGTGCCGGGGATCGCGTGGCCCAGCTTGAGGCCGATGTCGCCAGCCTGAAGGATCAGCTCCTGCGCCAGATGGCCGAGGTGGAGAACACCCGCCGCCGCGCCCAGCGCGACCGCGAGGACGCCAGCAAGTTCGCCGTGTCCAGCTTCGCCAAGGAGCTGGTGACCGTGGCCGACAACCTGCGCCGCGCGCTGGAGGCCGTTCCCGCCGAGGGCCGAGAGAACGACGAGGTGCTGAAGAGCCTCTCCGTCGGCGTGGAGGCGACGGAGCGCCAGCTCATCTCCGCCTTCGAGCGCGCGGGCATCAAGAAGATCGACCCGACCGGCGAGCTGTTCGACCCGAACTTCCATCAGGTGATGTTCGAGATCGAGAACACCGGCAAGCCTGCCGGCACCGTCGTGCAGGTGCTCCAGCCCGGCTACACCATCCATGGCCGCCTGCTGCGCGAGGCCATGGTGGGCGTCGCCAAGGCCGGTCCTCACGAAATGGGCGGCCAGCACGTCGATACGAAAGCCTGATCGTCCTCGGACGGATGCTGACGATCCGTTCCGCAGGTCAGGCGGCACGTCTTGCGGCGCGGGGGCTTCGGCTTGCCGCGCCGCTGCTTTTCGCACGGGTGCCGTCCTTCCGCTGATCCTAAGATACCGAAGAACTTGCGCCGGGCGGATCAATCCCCTATTCGCATCTGGCCCCTATTCGCATCTGGGATTATCGCGGCGCACAATGAACCGCCTGTTCCAGGCCGCCGCTCATTCAGGGAACCGGACCCGTGGCCAAGACCATCCTGACCGTCGACGACTCCAAGACCATCCGCGACATGGTCGCCTTCACGCTGCGCAACGCCGGCTACGGCGTCACCGAGGCAGCGGACGGCAGCGCCGGTCTGACGGAGGTCAACCGGCAGAAGTTCGACTGCATCATCACCGACCTGAACATGCCGGGCATGGACGGTCTGGCCTTGACCCGGGCCATCCGCGGCAGCGCGCTCAACCGCGCGACCCCCGTCCTGCTGCTGACCACCGAGGCCGATCCCGCCAAGAAGACCGCCGGCCGCGAGGCCGGGGCCACCGGCTGGCTGGTCAAGCCCTTCAACCCGGACAAGCTGGTCGAGACCGTGAAGAAGGTCTGCCCGTAACCGGGAAGGCGTCGAGACGGCGGGCCGGGGGCCTTATCCCGCCCGCTCCCGCGTGAACAGGAACTCCCCCGCCGGATCGTGGGCGGCGAAGCGCCGCTGCGCCGTGTTGCGGTTGGCGACGGCGTAGCAATAGACGCAGCCGTGCGGACAGGTGTCGTAATCCCCGATGTCGCGGCTTTCCGCGCACAGGCAGCCGGGGCGGTTGCCCTTCTCCTTGGCCGCGACGGGCCGCCCGGCGACGTCGGACAGCCGTTGCGCGTCGACGCAGCGGGCCGGCGCCGTTCCGGGGACGCCGGCCAACTCCGGCTGGGTGCACAGCGTCAGCGCCATGCCGTGCTCCGCGGCGATTTCGGCCAGATCGGCCAGCAGGGCGCGCTTCTCCTCCGGGTCCGGGTCCCGCCAGGGCACACCGGCGGCGTCCAGGTTGCGCGCCGTCTTGCGGTAGGGCTGGAGGAAGGACACCACCGCCTCGTCGGTCAGGCCGCGCATCCGGCCGGCCAGCCGGGCAAAGGTCGCGCGGTGCCAGGACAGCGGCGTGGCCTCCGCCTCCACGATGGGCGCCGTCACGATGGGGTCGTAGCGCCAGACGGCGGCGCGCGGCCCCCAGCGGTCGCGCAGCCGGGCCATATGCTCCACCGCGCGCTCCGCTTCGGGGACGGAGCGTTCCAGCGCGCCCGGCAGGCCGGTGACGCTGTACTGGACAACGAAGGGAAAGCCACGCTCCGACACCTCCTCCAGCGCCGGAAGGAAGGGGCCGAGATTCTTGGTCCAGAAGACGAAGCCGTCGACCTCCGGGCGGGTCAGGCCGATGCGATAGGTCTGGCCGCCATAGGGGTTGACCATGCGGCAGTGCCCGGCCTCCAGCCGGTTCAGGAACCAGCGCCCGTAGAAGGCGGGGATGTCCGTCTTGTAGCTGGCGGAAATGATCATCGCCGGACCATGGTGGCTCGGCGGGCCGCGATCAAGGCTGGATTCGCCGGCGCTTCGGCCTAAAGTGCCGGCACAGGATCAGGGGAGGATGCCGTGACGGGCGGACAGGACGGCCACAGCGTGGGCCATAGCGTGGAATGGGAAGGGCTGGTGCGGTTCCGGCTGCCGGACGGCTGGCGCCCGGAGGTGGAGGAGCATGAGGGTCATGCCGTGGCCGCCTTTCATCCCCCGGCCCCGGCGGGCGGCGTGCTGCGGCTGGTCACCGACCGGGTGGCGCCCAAGGACGGGCCGGACGGCGCCGTGGCGGTGCTGCGCGAGATGGCGCTGCGCTTCGTGCGCCCCGATGACCCGCGGGCCAGCGACCGGATCGTCGAGCCGTGGGGTGACGACGGCGTGCTGGCCCAGGCGGTGATGATGACGGAGGAGGATGGCGGCACGGACGCCCATTACCTGTGGCTGGTCGGGGCGGAGCGGGACGGCAGGGCGGCGGCCGCCATGTTCAGCTACCGCCTGCCCATGGTGATGGACGGGGACGAGTCCTGCGCCGGCACGCTGGCCCTGCTCGACGGGGCGATCCGCGCGGCGGAGATTTTGTGAGCGTCTGGGAGGCGCCCGGACGTAAGGAAGCCGCCCTGTCGGGGGCGGCTTTTTCTTTTTCGGCCAGGTTGTTCGAACCCGACATCCCCGGCGTTCCCGCGCCGGTTCGGGCGATCAGCGTTCAGGCAATCAACGTTCAGGCGATCAGCGTTCAGGCGATCAGCAATGGCCGGCGCCGCCGGACATCAGGGCCTTCAACTGTGCCGCCTTCGGATCGAAGGCCATGGCCGCTTCCTCCGCCGCCATGGCGGCCAGGCTGATGAAGCGCGCCAGATCGTCCAGATCACACTTCGTCGCGTCGTCCATAAGGCTGTCGAGGCAGGACTTGATGGCCAGAGCCATGTCGCGCCGTTCGTCCATCATCTTAATCCCCCATGGAATACTGCACACGGTCCCGCTTCGGAAAGCCATGCCTGCGAACAACAGCGGCCCCCTTTGCCTTGGAGGGATATATCATATTTCCTTCGGATCTCCACTATTAGAATCTTGAGACAACAAAGAAACGGAGCAACCGGCAATTGATTGCGCGCAACAGTTCACACCATTACTTGTTAATGAAAAGTTAACATGGCTGGGATGCGGGGTTTTGCTTGTGTTAAAGCCCTGTAACAGAGCGCTTTCCGGCGTCTTGGCGGGATGAGGGAATGACGTTGCACGCCTTATGCTTCTGAATACCCTGGTATTCACTTGCGACGCGAAGCCACGGGCGCGACGATATGCCCCGGCGTGCGCGTCACCTTTTGGTCTTTTGACGGTTGGCGGAATGACCAGGACGTTGCAGCCCGAAACGCACCTGCCTATATCTCCGGCGACAGACGTGAATCCACCCAACCGTTCCACCGACCCCAAGGGGATCGCGGCGGTGCCGGACCAAACGGGCCGCCACGCATCTGCCGAACAACAGAGGCTGAACATGAGCAAAGTCATTGGCATCGACCTCGGCACCACGAACTCCTGCGTGGCCGTCATGGAAGGCTCCAGCGCCAAGGTGATCGAAAACGCCGAAGGCACGCGCACCACGCCGTCCATGGTCGCCTTCGCGCAGAACGCGGAGCGTCTGGTCGGCCAGCCGGCCAAGCGTCAGGCGGTGACGAATCCCGAGAACACCCTCTTCGCGATCAAGCGTCTGATCGGCCGCCGCTACGACGATCCGCTGACCAAGAAGGACCAGGGCCTCGTCCCCTACAAGATCATTCCCGGCGACAACGGCGACGCCTGGGTGGAAGCCGTCGGCAAGAAGTACAGCCCGTCGCAGATCAGCGCCTTCATCCTGCAGAAGATGAAGGAGACGGCGGAGAACTATCTGGGCGAGAAGGTGACCCAGGCGGTCATCACCGTCCCGGCCTACTTCAACGACAGCCAGCGCCAGGCGACCAAGGACGCCGGCAAGATCGCCGGCCTGGAAGTGCTGCGCATCATCAACGAGCCGACGGCGGCCGCTCTGGCCTACGGCATGGAGAAGAAGGGCGCCGGCACCATCGCGGTCTATGACCTCGGCGGCGGCACCTTCGACGTCTCCGTGCTGGAGATCGGCGACGGCGTGTTCGAGGTGAAGTCGACCAACGGCGACACCTTCCTCGGCGGTGAGGACTTCGACGCCCGCATCATCGACTACCTCGCCGACGAGTTCCAGAAGGAGCAGGGCATCGACCTGCGCAAGGACCGTCTGGCCCTGCAGCGCCTGAAGGAAGCCGCCGAGAAGGCGAAGATCGAGCTGTCCTCGGCCATGCAGACCGAGGTCAACCTGCCCTTCATCACCGCCGACCAGTCCGGCCCGAAGCACCTGAACGTCAAGCTGACCCGCGCCAAGCTGGAAGCCCTGGTCGACGAGCTGGTCGCCCGCACGATCGAGCCCTGCAAGGCCGCGCTCCGCGACGCCGGCCTGAAGGCCAACGAGATCGACGAGGTGATCCTGGTCGGCGGCATGACCCGCATGCCCAAGGTCATCGAGGCGGTGAAGCAGTTCTTCGGCCGTGAACCGCACCGCGGCGTGAACCCGGACGAGGTGGTCGCCATCGGCGCCGCCATCCAGGGCGGCGTGCTGAAGGGCGAGGTCAAGGACGTCCTGCTGCTCGACGTCACCCCGCTCAGCCTGGGCATCGAGACGCTGGGCGGCGTGTTCACCCGCCTGATCGACCGCAACACGACCATCCCGACCAAGAAGTCCCAGACCTTCTCGACCGCCGAGGACAACCAGAACGCGGTGACCATCCGCGTCTTCCAGGGCGAGCGCGAGATGGCCGCGGACAACAAGCTGCTCGGCCAGTTCGATCTGGTCGGCATCCCGCCGGCCCCGCGCGGCGTGCCGCAGGTCGAGGTGACCTTCGACATCGACGCCAACGGCATCGTCAGCGTCACGGCGAAGGACAAGGCCACCGGCAAGGAGCAGCAGATCCGCATCCAGGCGTCGGGCGGCCTGTCGGACGCCGACATCAACAAGATGGTGAAGGACGCCGAAGCCCACGCCGCGGACGACAAGAAGCGGCGCGAGCTGGTGGACGCCCGCAACCACGCGGACGCCCTGATCCACACCACCGAGCGGACGATCAAGGAGAACGGCGACAAGATCCCCGCCGCCGACAAGACCGCCGCCGAGGCCGCCGTGGCCGAGCTGAAGTCGGTCATGGACGGCGAGGACCTGGAAGCCGTGAAGGCGAAGACCGAGGCGCTCGCCCAGGTGTCGATGAAGCTGGGCGAGGCCATGTACAAGGCCGGCCAGGGCGAGGCCCCGGGTGCGGGTGCCGCCGGTGCGGCGGGCGCCGCCCCGAACGAGCCGGGCGTGGTCGACGCCGACTTCGAGGAAGTGGACGACGACAAGAAGAAGTCGGCCTAAGCGTTCGGAACCGGAGGCAATCGTCGGGCAGCCGCCCGTTGCCTCCGGTGTCACAGCCGGGAGAACCCGGCGCCATGCAGTATCGTCCGGCCCGTCATCCGTCCTGCGGTGGCGGGCCGGAGATATGATTGGTCTATTAGTATGTGAAGGCGGTCGGGGCCCATGGCGAAACAGGACTATTACGAGCTGCTCGGGGTGGCGAAGGGCGCCAGCGCGGACGAGATCAAAAAAGCGTACCGCAAGATGGCGATGCAGTATCACCCGGACCGCAACCAGGGTGACAAGGACGCCGAGCACAAGTTCAAGGAAATCAGCGAAGCCTACGACGTCCTGAAGGACGAGCAGAAGCGCGCGGCCTACGACCGCTTCGGCCACGGCGCCTTCGAGAACGGGCGCGGCGGGGCCGGCGGCGGCTTCGGCGGCTTCGATTTCGGCGGCGGCGGCGGCGGCTTCGCCGACATCTTCGACGAGATGTTCGGGGAATTCATGGGCGGGCGTCGCGGTGGCGGCGGCGCGTCGGGCCGCGGCCAGGACCTGCGCTACAATCTGGAGATCGGGCTGGAGGAGGCCTTCAAGGGCACCACGGCCAACGTCCGCGTTCCCTCCACCGTCGCCTGCGACTCCTGCAGCGGCTCCGGTGCGGCGGCGGGGACCCAGCCGGTCACCTGTCCGACCTGCCAGGGCCACGGCAAGGTGCGCGCCCAGCAGGGCTTCTTCACCATCGAGCGCACCTGCCCGGCCTGCCACGGCCAGGGCCGCGTCATCAAGGACCCCTGCAAGAGCTGCGGCGGCGCCGGGCGCCTGCGCAAGGAGAAGACCCTCCAGGTCAACATCCCCGCGGGCGTCGAGGACGGCACCCGCATCCGTCTGGCCGGCGAGGGCGAGGCGGGGTTGCGCGGCGCGCCGCCGGGCGACCTCTACATCTTCCTGGCCATCGCGCCGCACCCGATCTTCCAGCGCGACGGCGCCAACATCCACTGCCGGGTGCCGATCCCGATGACCACCGCGGCGCTGGGCGGCACGGTGGAGGTGCCGACCATCGAGGGCAGCCGCACCAAGGTGACGGTGCCGCCCGGCACCCAGTCCGGCCACCAGTTCCGCATCAAGGGCAAGGGCATGTCGGTGCTGCGCAGCCAGCAGCGCGGCGACATGTACATCCAGGCCGTCGTCGAGACTCCGGTCAACCTGACCAAGAAGCAGCAGGAGCTTCTGCGCGAGTTCGACAGCGCTGGCAAGGAAGGTTCCCACCCGCAGTCCGAGGGCTTCTTCGCCAAGGTGAAGGAACTTTGGGAAGATCTGAAGGACTGAGCCTCTTCGCGCCGTTCCGACCCCAAGAAAAAGGCCCGGCCCATCGCCGGGCCTTTTTCGTGCCGGGCTTATTCATGAGCGCCGCGTGCTTTTGCCCCAGTGGTATGACCACTTCGACGTTGACAGCGGCGGGCGGCGGGAAGACTGTCCCGGCAAATCACGTACAAATGCGTTGATGCCACAGGCCGCGCCGCATACGCACGTATCCCTGGAAATAACAGCAATTGCCGTTGCCGATGGGGGGCATCGCGTGTATCAACAAGCGCTTAATCTCCTCAGACGGTTCGCGGAGAGGGCATTCCAGGCGGTGAGCGGCGATCTCTCCTTCGAGCAGTTGCGCGACCTGATGCATCCCGGGGGGCACACCCCGATCATCCAGCGTCGCCGGGCCGTGCTGATCCATTCCCGCGTCCGCATGGTCGCGGCCGTGTTCGCGGTGCTGACGCCGCTGTGGATCGTCATCGACGTCGTCATCTTCCCCTGGCCGCTGTGGGGCTATCTGGCCGGCCTGCGGCTGGTCTCCAGCTTCGCCTTCGGCGCGCTGGCGCTCGGCTACCGGATCTGCGACGACATGGGCAGCGCGTGGCGGGGGCTGGCCCTGCTGCTCGCGGTGCCGACGATCTTCTTCCTCGCCTCGCACCCCATGCTGAACGAGGACATGATCGCGGGAAGCGCGCTGGCGGTGGCCGCCGGCTACGCCTTCCTGCCCTTCGTGATGGTGGCGGGGCTCAGCGTCTTCCCGCTGACCGCGCTGGAAGGGCTGGCCTTCGCGACACCGATGCTGGCGGCGCACATGCTGGCCGGGGTCTACGGCTCGCTGGTCTTCCCCTTCCCCTCCTATCTGGGCGCCCTGTGGCTGCTGGTGCTCATCATGGTGGTGGCGACGCTGGCGGCGATGAGCCAACTGCACTTCATGATGGCCCTGGTCGATCAGGCGTCGCATGACGGGCTGACCGGCGCCTTCTCCCGCCGCATCGGGGAGGAGCTTTTGCGGCTGCAGTTCGCCCACGCCCAGCGCTCGGACCATCCGCTGTCGGTGATCTTCTTCGACCTGGACAATTTCAAGTCGATCAACGACCGGTTCGGCCATGATCAGGGCGACAAACAGCTGGGGCGGGCGGCGGAGGCGATCCGCGCCATGCTGCGCCAGTCCGACGTGCTGGTCCGCTGGGGCGGGGAGGAGTTCGTGGTCATCATGCCCAACACCGGCCGTCAAGGCGCCCTGACCGCGGTGGAGCGGCTGCACGAGCGGGGCTTGGGCAAACGCCCGGACGGTACCCCGCAGACCGCCAGCATCGGCGTCGCCGAATACCTTCACGACCGCCCGGTGGATTGGGAAAGGCTGGTCGATCTGGCGGACCAGCGCATGTATGCGGCCAAGCAGTCCGGCAAGAACCGGATCGTCGCCGACGACCGCGTCCCCGAACCGGCCTGACCCTTTCCGTCTCAGTCGTTGCGCAGCAGCGGGGCGGAGGGCTGGCCGAGCGCCCGCCACGTCCCGAGGAAGCCGAAGGCCAGCGTGATGGCGGTGCTGAGCAGCGCCGTAGTCAGCACGGCCGAGGGCAGGAAGGTCCACTCCCAGCGCATCAGGAAGGTCATCACCGCCCAGGCCGTGATGGTGCCGATGACCCCGGCGATGGCCGCGGTCAGGATGCCCAGCAGCCCGTATTCCAGCAGGAACGCCTTCAGCACGTCGGCCCGCGTGGCGCCCAGCACCTTCAGCACCACGGCGTCGTAGACCCGGCGGCGGTGCCCGGCGGCGACCGCGCCGGCCAGCACCAGCGTGCCGGCGGCCAGCGTGATGCCCGCGGTGACGCGCACCGCCGTGCCGATGTGGCCCAGCATGGTGCCCACGGTGTCCAGCGCGTCCTTCACCCGCACCAGCGTGACGTTGGGGAAGCGCTGCAGGACGGAGCGCTGCACCTCCGGCTCCGCCGCCGGGGTGCTGCGGACGGTGGCGATCCAGGTCTGCGGCGCCCGCTCCAGCGTGCCCGGCGCGAAGACCAGGGCGAAGTTGATGGCCAGCGTCGAGAAGTCGGCGGCGCGCACGTTGCCCACCGTCGCCTCGATGGTGCGACCCAGGACGTTGATCCCCATGGTGGCACCAGGACCGATGCCGAAGGCGCTCGCCACGTTCTGGTGGATGGAGATCAGCGGCGCCCCCTTGTAGTCCTCCGGCCACCAGGAGCCGGCGACGATCTCCGAATGCTCGGGCAGCTTGGCGGAATAGGTGATGCCGCGGTCGCCGGACAGCACCCAGGACTGCTCCGGGTTGACCAGCGCCTTCTCCGCCGGCTGACCGTTCACCGTCTCGATCCGCCCGCGCAGGGAGGGCACCGCCTCGAACCCGCTGGTGCCGGGCAGGGCGCCGACCATCTGCTTCAGCGGCTCGAACTGGTCGGGCTGGATGTCGACGAAGAAGAAGCTGGGCGCATCCTTGGGGATCGTCTCGTTGACCCGCCGGGAGAAGTTGCCCTCGATCAGCGCGATGGCGACCAGCACCGTCAGGCCGAGGCCGAGCGACAGCACCACCGCTCCGGTCGGGTTGCCGGGCCGATGCAGGTTGGCGAGCGCCAGCCGCAGCCCCGGACGGCGCGGACGCCCCGCCGCCGCCGCCCCGCGCACCACCAGCCAGGCGGCCACGCGGAAGGCGATGAAGGTGGCGATGGAGCCGCCGACGAACCAGGCGGCGAACATTTTGTTGTGCGCGGTGGCGACGGCCAGCCCGGCCAGAGCCACGACGGTCAGTGCCATCGCCGCCAGATAGACCGCGCGCGGGCGGCCTCCGGCGGGGGCGACCACGTCGCGGAACTGCGCCGCCGCCGGCACCTCCCGCGCGCGGCCCAGCGGCCACAGCGAGAAGGTCAGGGCGGTCAGCAGGCCGTAGAGCGCGGCCAGCGCCAGGGCGCCCGGGTAGACGCCGATCCGGGTGGGCACCGGCAGCACCTGGTCGAGCAGTGAGCCCAGACCCAGCGGCGCCACCGCGCCGAGCAGCAGCCCCAGCAGGATGCCCAGCCCCGACAGGGCGAGGATCTGCAGCAGGTAGACCTGGAAGACCAAATCGCCCGGCGCGCCCAGGCATTTCAGCGTGGCGATGGTGCGGGCGCGCGAATCGAGATGGCTGCGCACCGCATTGCCCACCCCGACCCCGCCGACCAGCAGGGCGGTCAGCCCGACCAGCGTCAGGAACAGCGTCATGCGGTCGATGAAGCGCTCGATCTGCGGGGAGGCGTTGGTGAAGTCGCGGACCCGCCAACCGGCGTCGGGGAAGCGCGCCGTCAGCGCCTTCTGCCACGCCGCCACATCGGTGCCCGGCGGCAGGGCCAGCTTGGCGGTCCAGTAGACGATGCTGCCGGGCTGGAGCAAGCCGGTGCCCTCCAGCGACGGCAGGCCGATCATCACCCGCGGCCCCAGCGAGAAGGCGCCGTTGGACGCCCGGTCCGGCTCCCGCGTCAGGACGCCGCGCACGGTGAACGCGCCCTCGCCCAGGCGCAGCGTGTCGCCGGTCTTCAGCCCCAGCCGGTCGAGCAGCCCGTCCTCGACCAGCGCGCCCCAGCGCCCGTCGCGGTTGGCCAGCGCCGTGTGCAGGTCACCCTCCGGCGCCAGGGCGACGGAGCCGTAGAGCGGGTAGACGCCGTCCACCGCCTTCAGCTCGACCAGCGTGGACCGCTGGTCGTCGGCGGAGCGGGCCATGGCGCGCATGTCCACCGACTGCGACAGGCGCCCGGCCTGTTCCAGCCAGGAGCGCTGTTCGTCGGTCGGCGGTGTGTAGATCTGCCGCAGCGCGACGTCGCCGCCGAGGATCGCCCGCCCGTCCGCCTGCAGGCCCGACAGCACGCCGCCGGACACGGAGTTGACCGCGGCGATGGCCGCGACGCCGAGCGTCAGGCAGGCGAGGAAGATGCGGAACCCCTTCAGCCCCCCGCGCAACTCGCGGCGGGCCAGTCGGAAGGCGAGGGCGAGGTTGGTCATCGGTGCGTCCGGTGGGGTGTGTGGTTGGTGGTGGGGGGGCACGTCGGGCCCCCACCCAACCCTCCCCCGCTTTCGCAGGGGAGGGCTTTATCTCCTCCCCCTGCGAAGCGGGGGGAGGTCGGGAGGGGGGCGCGGCGCGACCACTCACTCAAAGGACACTCAGTCCCCCGCCACGCGCTCGCGTTCGGCGCGGGCGGCCGTGCCGTCGTCGACGATGCGCCCGTCCATCAGGCGCACGGTCCGGTCGCAACGGTCGGCCAGGGACGGGTCGTGGGTGATCAGCACCAGCGTCGTGCCGCGCCGCTCGGCGAGATCGAACAAAAGCTCCACGATGGTGGCGCCAGTGCCGATGTCGAGGTTGCCGGTCGGCTCGTCGGCCAGCAGCAGCGACGGCTCGGCGACGAAGGCGCGCGCCAGGGCGACGCGCTGCTGCTCGCCGCCGGACAGCTGGCCCGGATAGTGGGTCAGCCGGTGGCCCAGCCCGACCGCTTCCAGCCCCTGCCGCGCGCGGTCGAAGGCGTCGGCGGCCCCGGCGAATTCCAGGGGGATGGCGACGTTCTCCAGCGCGGTCATCGTCGGCACGAGGTGGAAAGCCTGGAAGACGATCCCCACATGGTCGCGGCGGAAGCGCGCGAGCCCGTCCTCGTCCAGCCGGCCCAGATCCTGTCCGGCGACACGCACGGTCCCGCCCGTTGGGCGTTCCAGCCCGGCCATGACCATCATCATGGTCGATTTGCCGGAGCCCGACGGGCCGACCACGCCGACCCGTTCACCGGGCTGGATGCGGAGATTCAGGCCTCTCAGGATGTTGACGGGTCCGGCCGCGCTGTCCAATCTCAGATGCACCTCGTCGAGATCGACGATGGTGGACTCAACGGAATCGGGTCGGGACATTGGCATGCGTCTCTGGAACGGGCGGGGAAATGGGCGGGAAAACTTCACGCCATATGGCATGGTGCGCCGCCATTTCAACATGGCCCTCCTTTGGTCGGGGCTGGCCGCTCTCGCCGTCCTTGCGGGCGTGGGCATGACCGCGCCCGCTCTTGCCCAAAATGGTACGGGGAAAGGGCCGTTCACCCTGCTCGCGCTCGGCGACAGCCTGACCGCCGGCTACGGCCTTCCCGAAGCGCAGTCCTTCACTCCCCAGTTGCAGGCGGCGCTGCGGGCGAAGGGCTACGACGTCACCGTCGTCAACGCCGGCGTGTCGGGCGACACCACGGCGGGCGGGCTGTCGCGGCTCGACTGGGCGCTGGCCGACAAGCCGGACGCCGTGCTGGTGGAGCTGGGGGCGAACGACATGCTGCGCGGGCTCGACCCCGGCGCGGCGCGCGCCAACCTCGACGCCATCCTGAAGCGGCTGACCGGCGAGACGCTGCCCGTGCTGCTGGCCGGGATGTACGCGTCGCCCAGCCTGGGCCGCGCGTACGGGGACCGCTTCAACGCCATGTACGCGGATCTGGCAAAGTCGTACGACGTACAGCTCTACCCGTTCTTCCTGGACGGCGTGGCGGCCGACGCCGCGCTGAACCAGCCCGACGGCATCCATCCCAACGCGGCCGGCGTGAAGGTGATCGTGGAGCGCATCACGCCCCACGTCGCCCGCCTTCTGGACGGCATCGCCAAGAGCGGAGACTGACACCCATGGCGACCCTGGCCGGCGACACCGCCACCACCGAGACCCACTTCAAGGCCGCATCGGCCACCGGCACCGAATGGGGCGCCGTCGTCAAGGCGTGCCTGGACGAACTCGGCGCGGTGGAGGGCTGCAACCTCGGCTTCCTCTACATCACCGACGCGCTGGCTGAGCACGCGACGAGCATGGTCACGCTGCTGCGCGGCGTCACCGGCATCCGCGACTGGGTGGGCACGGTCGGCATCGGCGTCTGCGCCAACGACGAGGAGATCTTCGACAAGCCGGGCATCGCCGTGATGGTGGCCCGCCTGCCGCCGGAGGGCTTCCGCCTGTTCCCGGTGGTGTCGGGCGACATGGAGCCGCTGCGCCGCATGGCCGGCGGCTGGCTGGACAAGCACGGCGCCATGCTGGCGCTCGCCCACGCCGACCCGCGTCACCAGGACTTGGCGGGGCTGGTCGTTTCGCTGGCGGAATCAACCGGGGCCTTCCTGGTCGGCGGCTTGTCGGCCTCACGGTCGGAGTTCCCGCAATTCACCATCCCCGGCAACACCGCCACGATGGTCGGCGGGCCGGTGGCCGACGGCGGCGTGTCGGGCGTGCTGTTCGCGCCGCAGGTGCCGGTCGCCACCGGCCTCAGCCAGGGCTGCACGCCCATCGGGCCGGTGCGCACCATCACCGCCGCGGAGGACAACGTCGTCCTGGAGATCGACGGGCGTCCGGCGCTGGAGGTCTTCAAGGAGGACATCGGCGAGTTGCTGGCCCGCGACCTCAAGCGGGTGTCCGGCTACATCTTCGCCGGCCTGCCGATCGCCGGCAGCGACACGGCGGATTATCTGGTCCGCGACCTGATCGCCATCGACCCGCGCGCCGGCTGGATCGCCGTCGCCCACCATGTGCAGAGCGGCCAGCCCATCCTGTTCACCCGCCGCGACCAGCAGAGCGCCGAGGCCGACATGCGCCGCATGCTGGCCAATCTGAAGAAACGCGTGAAGACCACCCCGAAGGGCGCCCTCTACGTCAGTTGCATCGCCCGCGGCCCCAGCCTGTTCGGCGAGGGCAGCCAGGAACTGGCGCTGATCCGCGAGACCTTCGGCGACATCCCGCTGGCCGGTTTCTTCGCCAGCGGCGAGATCTCCAACGCCCGCCTGTACGGATACACAGGCGTGCTCACCCTGTTCCTTTAAGGACCACATCGACATGCAATACCGTCCGCTCGGCCGCACCGGCCTGTCGGTCAGCGCCATCGGCCTGGGCACCATGACCTGGGGGCGCCAGAACAGCGAGGCCGAGGGCCACGCCCAGATGGATTACGCGCTCGGCGAGGGCGTCAATTTCTGGGACACGGCGGAAATGTACGCCATCCCCCCGACCGCCGACACGTACGGACGTACGGAGGAGGTGATCGGAAGCTGGTTCAAGGCGACCGGCAAGCGCGACCAGGTGATCCTGGCGAGCAAGGTCGTCGGCGCCACCGACGGCGGCTTCGCCTGGGTGCGCAACGGCGAGGCGAAGCTGGACCGCGCCAACATCTTCGCGGCGGTCGAGGCCAGCCTGCGCCGGCTCCAGACCGACTACATCGACCTGTACCAGCTCCATTGGCCCGACCGTTCGACCAACCGCTTCGGCGCGCGCAACTACGTCCACCGGCCGGAGAAGGACGGCACGCCCATCGAGGAGACTCTGGCGGCGCTTGACGAGTTGGTGACATCCGGCAAGGTCCGCCACATCGGCGTGTCGAACGAGTCGCCCTGGGGCGTGATGCAGTTCCTGAAACTGGCGGAGGACAAGGGCCTGCCGCGCATCGCCTCGATCCAGAACGCCTACAGCCTGCTCAACCGGACCTTCGAGCAGGGTCTGGCCGAGGTGTCCCTGCGCGAGGATGTCGGACTTCTCGCCTATTCGCCGCTGGCCGCCGGCACGCTGACCGGCAAGTATCTGGACGGTGCCGTTCCCGCCGGCACCCGCCGCGCGCTGGATCACCGCAAGTCGCGCTACGCCACCGTCAACGCCGACGTGGCGACGAAGGAATATCTGGACATCGCCCGGCGCCACGGCCTGTCGCCGACGCAGATGGCCATCGCCTTCACCCTGCGGCAGCCCTTCGTGGCGTCCTCGCTGATCGGCGCGACGACCATGGAGGACCTCAAGTCCAACATCGCGGCGGTGGACGTCACGCTGTCGGACGAGGTGATGAAGGACATCGAGGCGGTCAACGCCCGCTATCCCGACCCCTGCCCGTAACCGTTCCGGAAAGCCAATGATCCGTCTCTTCGTCGCCCTCGATTTTCCGGAGGATGTGCGCCGGCGTCTGGCGGGGCTGGGCGGCGGCGTGCCCGGCGCCCGCTGGACCGACGCGGACAACCTGCATCTGACGCTCCGCTTCATCGGGGAGGTGCCGGGGGATCAGGCGGCGGAGATCGACGAGTCGCTGGCGCAGATCGCGGCGCCGGCCTTCGATCTGGTCCTGGACGGCGTGGGCGTGTACGGCAGCGGCCGCAACGCCCGCGTCCTCTGGGCCGGGGTGGAGCGCAGCGACGCCTTGTCGCACCTCCAGTCCAAGGTCGAGTCGGCGCTGGTCCGCTGCGGCCTGCCGGCGGAAGAGCGCAAATTTTCGCCCCACGTCACGCTGGCCCGGCTGAAGGACGCGCCGAAGGACCGGATCGGGCGCTTCGTCGAGGAGCGCGGGATGTTCCGCGCCGGTCCGATCCGGGTGGAGCACTTCACGCTCTACCGCAGCCACCTGGGCAAGGGAGCCGCGGTGTACGAGGCGCTGTCGGAATACGGGTTGGGGTGACGGGCGGGCGGCGCCTTACTGCGGGCGCCTTACAGCGGCACGCCCTTGATCATCCGCGGCAGTTCGCCGACCACGCCCATCGCGTGCCGCATGAAGAAGCGCTTCAGCGGCGGCAGGCGGTTGACGACGGCCATGCCGACGTCGCGGGCCAGCTTGATCGGCGGGATGTTGTTCGAGAACAGGTGCACCAGACCGTCGCAGACCACGGCCAGCAGCACCGTGTCGAAGCGGCGCCAGCGCTGGAAGCGGGCCAGCACCTCCGGCGAGCCGACGTCCAGCCCCAGCCGGTGGGCGTCCACGATCACCTCGGCGAGCGCCGCCACGTCGCGCAGGCCCAGGTTCAGCCCCTGCCCGGCGATGGGGTGGATGGCGTGGGCCGCCTCGCCGATCAGGGCGACGCGCTCGGCGATGAAGCGCTCGGCCAGCAGGACCGACAGCGGCCAGGCATCGCGCCGGGTCACCAGCTCGATGTCGCCCAGATAGCCACCCGACCGCCGTGTCAGCTCGTCGATGAACTGGTCCTCCGGCATCTTCAGATACATGTCGACCAGCGAACGCTTCTCGCTCCACACGATGGAGGAGCGGTTCCCGGTCATCGGCAGCACGGCGAAGGGGCCGTTGGGCAGGAAATGCTCCACCGCCACGCCGTTGTGCGGCTCCGAATGGCGGATCGTGCAGATGATCGCGGACTGGTCGTAGGCCCAGCTGCGCAGCTTGATCCCGGCGCTCTCCCGCGCCAGCGAGCGGCGCCCATCGGCCCCGACGACCAGCCGCGCCTTGACCACCCGCCCGTCGGCCAGCTTGACCGTGGCGCCGCTGCGGTTGCGCTCGATCGACACCGCCTGGGCTGGGGCCAGATGGTGCAGGCCGGGCAGTTCCTTGGCGCGGGCGAACAGGGCGCGGCGCATGTCCTTGTTGTCGAGAATCCAGCCGAAGGGCTGGTTCTTGCCGTCCCAGGTCAGCTCCGTATGGTCGTAATGGACGAACAGGGGCGAGAACTGGTCGGCCACCCGGATGTCCAGGATCGGGCCGGCGTCGGGCTCCATGTGCTTCCACACGCCCGCCCCCTCCAGCACCTTCATCGAGGCGTAGGCGACCGCCGTGGTGCGGATGTCGAAATCGTCCCCCGCCTGCCGGTCCGGGCTGTCGCGGTCGATGCAGACGACCGGAACGCCCGCGGTGGCCAGGGCCGCCGCCATGCTGAGTCCGGCCAGTCCGCCGCCCAACACGACGACGTCGGTCGTGATCTCCTGCGCTGCGGTGGTGCCCGATTCGGTCATGATGGCGCTGCCCTTCGATCAGTGTAGACGGGTACGAACAATCGTTCCGCTTGGTCCGGATGTCCAGCGGCGCTGCGTCGCGGCCCCCGAATTGCGTAATTATTGGGCATGACCTGCCCAATCGATCGGCGAAACAGCCGAAAACCGCTGAAAAGGGCCGATTCTGCAACCGGCACGATTTTTGAAGACATTGCTTTTTATGGTCGAGGCGAACACGCTCGAGTCACGTTCGGAAAACCCGCCGCCACGGCGGGATCGGCCGAGGGGGGACCGGGCGACCGCAAGGGCCCGCAAACACGCATACCCAAGGGGAAGCCACATGAAACTGGTTATGGCCATCATCAAGCCGTTCAAGCTCGACGAAGTGCGCGAGGCGCTGACGTCGCTCGGGATTCAGGGCCTGACGGTGAGCGAGGTGAAGGGCTTCGGACGCCAGAAGGGTCAGACCGAGATCTACCGCGGCGCCGAGTATTCCGTGAGCTTCCTGCCCAAGGTGAAGGTCGAGGTCGCGGTGTCCGACGACCAGTACGAGCAGGTGGTCGAGGCGATCCAGAAGGCCGCCAACACCGGTCGCATCGGCGACGGCAAGATCTTCGTGCTGGACATCGCCCAGGCCGTGCGCATCCGCACCGGCGAGACCAACAGCGAAGCTCTCTGAGGCGTCCTGGAGGAAGCGGACAGGGCGGGGCGTCATGGCCCGGCCCCTCCCGCAAGGGGGGAAGGCTCGTCCGCTTTTTCTTGCCGCGGGGCATCGATGATCTGCCCGGTGACTTGAAGCCGGATGCGCCAGTCTTTCCACCGTGGCGCCAAGGCCGCCGGAACGGGCGGCGTATGCTTTCCCTTGACCGGGCCTCGTCCGGTTTTGTGCCCTTGTGCCGGGACTCCACCGTCGATAGGATCGTTTCCGTTTCGTATCGGGCAGAGGCCCCCGGAGGCCCCTGACGGGCCGTGCCCCTTGGGGCCGGCCCGGCCTTCTCGGGCCGTCCTCATGGAAAGGATTCTCGGCGGCATGTCGCTCCCGGACCTCGGCACCTTCGCTCTCGTCAACGACCGGCTCGACCGGCTGTCGGACTACCCCTTCACCCGGCTGGCGGCCCTGCTGTCCGGGGTGACGCCGCGCGCCAACGCCGAGCCGATCATGATGTCGGTGGGCGAGCCGCAGCACCAGCCGCCGGCCATCATCGACGAGACGCTGCGCGCCAATGCCCATCTGTGGGGCAAATACCCGCCGGTCGGCGGCACGCCGGAGTTCCGCGAGGCGGTGGGCGCTTGGCTGACCCGCCGCTACGCACTGCCGGACGGGCTGTTCGACGCCGAAAAGTCGGTCCTGCCGGTGTCCGGCACGCGCGAGGCGCTGTTCCTGCTCGCCCTGCTGGCCGTGCCGCCGTCCAAGGCCGGTCGTCAGCCGGCGGTGCTGATGCCCAACCCCTTCTACGCGCCCTACGAGGGGGCGGCGCTGCTGGCGGGGGCGGAGCCGGTGTTCCTGCCCTCCACCCGCGAGACCGGCTTCCTGCCCGACCTCGACGCGCTGACGCCGGAGCTGCTGGAGCGCACGGCGCTGTTCTATCTTTGCACCCCGGCCAACCCGCAAGGGGCGGCGGCCGACGCCGCCTATCTGGAGCGGGCGATCGGGTTGGCGCGCCGCTACGGCTTCATCCTGGCGGTGGACGAGTGCTACGCCGAGATCTATCTGGACAGGCCGCCGGTCGGCGCGCTCCAGGTGGCGTCGGGCCTCGATCACGGTGGGAAGCCGTGGGCGAACATCCTGGTCTTCCATTCCCTGTCCAAGCGGTCGAGCGCCGCCGGGCTGCGGTCGGGCTTCGTGGCCGGCGATCCGGAGCTGATGTCCCGCTTCACCCGCCTGCGCAGCTATTCCAACGCCGGGATGCCGTTGCCGGTGTTGGCGGCCAGCGCCGCCCTGTGGCGGGACGAGGCGCATGTCGAGGAGAACCGTGCGCTCTACCGCGCCAAGTTCGACGCGGCGGAGGCTTCGCTGAAGGGGCGCTACGGCTACTACCGGCCGGACGGCGGCTTCTTCCTGTGGCTGGAGGTCGGCGACGGCGAGGAGGCGACGCGCCGCCTGTGGGCGGAGGGCGGCATCCGCGTTCTGCCCGGCGCCTACCTGACCCGCTGCAACCCCGGCGAGGCCAATCCCGGCGCACCCTTCATCCGCATTGCGCTGGTGAACGACGCCGAGACGGTCGCCCACGCCTGCAGCACCATCGCCCGCATCCTGGGATAAGGGCCGCCCGGTTCGGCCCAACCCGGTTCGGCCCAACCCGGTTCGGCCCAAGTCACCCCGGTCTTTCGCCCCGAAGGACGGGTCCGGTTCAGCACGTTCTTGAGGACCTTCTGCCCATGGCACGACCCGCAAGCCCCCGCAGCGGAAGCGGCAAAAGCGCCGGAGCACGGCCCGCCGGTGCGCGGCCGGAGAAGCCGCCCTTCTTCTCGCCCGCCACGCGCGCCTTCGTGGTGGCGCGGGCGCGCGAGCTGGCGGGCTTCGCGCTGGGCGTGGTCGGTCTGGTGCTGATGGTCATCCTGGGCAGCTACAACCCGGCCGATCCTTCCTGGAACGCGGTTCCGGCGGCGGACGCCCACATCCACAACCTGTTCGGCCGGTTCGGCGCACATCTGGCGGATGTCCTGATCCAGTCGCTGGGCTGGGCGGCCTATCTGCTGGCGCTGGTCCCGATGATGTGGGGCTGGCGGCTCAGCCTGCAGAAGAGCATCCGCCACCCGCTGTTCCGCAGCGTGCTGGCGGTGTGGGGCGTGCTTCTGGTCGCCATGTTCCTGGCCGGGATGGGCGGCGGGGGCGGAGACCCGCTGAACGGCCATCCCGGCGGCAGCTTTGGCATCGTCCTGCTGGACGGGGTCAGCAAGCTGCTGTTCGGCGGCCCCGGCAATCCGCTGGTCGGCACCGTGGCCGGCGTGGCCGGCGGGCTGATCCTGTTCGTCGCCATGGGCCTGTCGATCCGCGAATGGGCGGCCAGCCTGCGCGAGACCGCCGCCGGCCTCGCCCGCCTCGGGCGGGGGGCGCGGGCCGGCGTGTCCTTCGTGCGCGACAAGGGCGCGGAGGCTGCGCGCAATGCCGCCCGCCAGACCGGCGGCCTGCTGCGCCGGGAGCCCAGCCTCGCCACGGCGGGGAAGGAGGCCGCCGCCCCGACTCTCGACGACACGCCCGACGAGGACGGCGGCGCCATCACCCTGCGCGCCGCGCCGCGCGGCCGCCTGTCCGACTCGATCAGCGTCGAACCGCGCGTGGAGGCCAAGACCCGCGCCGTTCCGGTGGTCACCCCGCCCGCCGGGGGCAAGACGAAGGCCGCCGACCAGGGGCGCCCGGCCAAGCAGGCCGCCCTCAATCTGGAGGAGGCGGACGGCTACGAGCTGCCGCCGCTCGACCTGCTCCAGATCGTCCCGACCAGCGTGCGCGGCGAAAAGGTGGACGAGGCGGCGCTGCGCGAGAACGCGGTGAAGCTGGAAGGCGTGCTGTCCGACTTCGGCGTGCGCGGCGAGGTGCAGAAGGTCCATCCCGGCCCGGTCGTCACCCTCTACGAGCTGGAGCCGGCCCCCGGCACCAAGTCGTCCCGCGTCATCGGCTTGGCCGACGACATCGCCCGCTCGATGAGCGCGGTGTCGGTCCGCGTCGCCGTGGTGCCGGGCCGCAACGTCATCGGCATCGAGCTGCCCAACGCCAAGCGCGAGACGGTGCTGCTGCGCGAGCTGCTGGCCGGCGACGTCTTCGACAAGACGGCGGGCAAGCTTCTGCTGGCGCTGGGCAAGGACATCGGCGGCCAGTCGGTGGTGGCCGACCTCGCCCGCTTCCCGCATCTGCTGGTCGCCGGCACGACGGGCTCGGGCAAGTCGGTGGCGATCAACACGATGATCTTGTCGCTGCTCTACCGTCTGCCGCCCGACCGCTGCCGCTTCATCATGATCGACCCCAAGATGTTGGAGCTGTCGGTCTATGAGGGCATCCCCCATCTGCTGACGCCGGTCGTCACCGATCCCAAGAAGGCGGTGGTCGCCCTGAAATGGACGGTGCGGGAGATGGAGGACCGCTACCGCAACATGTCCAAGCTGGGCGTGCGCAACATCGAGGGCTACAACGCCCGCCTGCGCGAGGCCCGCGCCGACGGCGAGCTGCTGACCCGCCGCGTCCAGACCGGCTTCGACCCCGACACCGGCAAGCCGATCTTCGAGGAGCAGCCGCTCGACTTGAAGGAGCTGCCCTACATCGTCGTGATCGTCGACGAGATGGCCGACCTGATGCTGGTCGCCGGCAAGGACATCGAGGCGGCGATCCAGCGGCTGGCCCAGATGGCCCGCGCCGCCGGGATCCACCTGATCATGGCGACGCAGCGCCCCTCGGTCGACGTCATCACCGGCACCATCAAGGCCAACTTCCCGACCCGCATCAGCTTCCAGGTCACCTCCAAGATCGACAGCCGCACCATCCTGGGGGAGCAGGGGGCGGAACAGCTGCTCGGCCAGGGCGACATGCTCTACATGGCCGGCGGCGGCCGCATCACCCGCGTCCACGGCCCCTTCGTCGCCGATGGCGAGGTCGAGCAGGTGGTGAAGTTCCTGAAGACCCAGGGCGAGCCGAGCTACGTCGACTCCATCACCGAGGAGGACGACGAGGACGGCGGCTCCTTCGACGACGGGTCGGGTGCCGGCGGCGGCTCGGGTGACGACCTCTACGACAAGGCGGTGGCGGTGGTCTGCCGCGAGCGCAAGGCCTCGACCAGCTTCATCCAGCGCCAGCTCCGCATCGGCTACAACTCCGCCGCCCGTCTGATCGAGCGGATGGAGACCGAAGGCGTGGTCAGCAAGCCCAACCACGCCGGCAAGCGCGAGGTCCTGGCCCGCAACATCGAGGAGTAGCGGCCCTTGCCCCCACCCCAGCCCTCCCCCGCTAACGCAGGGGAGGGAGTTTAGCGCAAAGCGGCGGCAGTCCCCTCCCCTGCGTTAGCGGGGGAGGGTTAGGGTGGGGGCATTGAGAGTTCGCTTTAATCCTTGGAACCACCACCGCCGCGCCCCATTTCCGCCCGGAACGTCCGGTTACCTAGCAGGCATCATGAAGACCGTGCTCCGCCGCATCCTGGCCGCCGCTGCCGTCGCTCTGTCCGTCACCACGACGGGCGCGGTCCTCGACTCCGCGCTCGCCGCGCCGCGCGCCGCCGCCCTGTCCGCCCAGGATCAGGCGCTGGTGGCCCAGGCGGAAAGCTATCTGAACGGCATCGGCACGCTGCAATCGAAATTCGTGCAGGTCGCCCCGAACGGTCACCAGACCGCCGGCACCTTCTACCTCGCGCGTCCCGGCCGGATGCGGCTGGAGTACGACCCGCCGGTGAAGGACTTCGTCGTCGCCGACGGCGCCTTCATCTTCTATTGGGATGGGGAGATGCGGCAGCAGTCCAGCGCCCCCATCGGCAGCACGCTGGCCGACTTCATCCTGCGCAAGAACATCCGGTTGTCCGGCGACGTGACGGTGACCGGCGTCTTTCAGGCGCCGGGGTTGGTGGAGATCAGCCTGACCGAGACCAAGGACCCCGGCAAGGGTACCCTGACGCTGGTCTTCGAGGACCGGCCCTTCCAGCTCCGCAAATGGCGGGTGCTGGACGCCCAGGGGCTGACGACCGAGGTGGCGCTGATGAACCCGCGCGAGGGCATGCAGTTCGACTCGAAGCTGTTCTACTTCATCGAGCCCAGCAAGGGCGACTACGGCCGCAACAACTGATCTGCCCCACCGAGTTTGCACGGAAGTCGCGCGAATCCCGCCGTTGCGACAACCCGCCGCCGCAACGAAGTCCTCCTGATTCTGTTGCCGTGATGTGTCGGGCGCGTTCACCCGCGCCCGCTGCACTCGAACGGATGAGGGGAGACGAGACATGGCTACGGAGGCGATGTACGAGGCCCGGCGGGTCCAGGGCATGAACGATCTGCTGGCGCGCAACTGGTGGGCGCTGGCGTTGCGCGGCGCCGCGGCGGTGATGCTCGGCCTGCTGGCTTTCCTTCTGCCGGGGGCGACGGTCGCCACCCTGGCGGTTCTGCTCGCGGCCTACCTGCTGATGGACGGGCTGTTCGCCATCATCGGCGGCGTCCGCGCCGCGCAGGCGCAGGAGCGCAGCCTGCCCTTCATCCTGGACGGCGTGGTCAGTCTGGTGGCGGGCGCCGTGGCCCTGCTGTGGCCGGAGGCGAGCCTTTTCGCGCTGGTCTTCGTGATCGCCGCCTGGTCGGTCATCACCGGCTTCGCCAAGATCATGACGGCGTGGCGCATGCACCGCACCCACGGCAAATGGGCCTGGGGCGTTGCCGGCGCCCTGTCGGTGCTGTTCGGCTTCGGCATGTGGGTTTTGCCGTCGCTGGGCCTGCTGGCCGTGGCGCTGGGCGTGGGCAGCTATATGATCGCCTATGGCGCGCTGGCCATCATCACCGCCGTCCGCCTGCGCCGCTGCCTGCACGACCGGAACCATCATTCCAACCACGGCAACGCCGTGGCGGCAGAGTAAACGTTCAGCGGACCCAAGCCTATCGACCGGGGGCGATGCGGCGGTAGCCGAGCGCCTCGGCGATGTGCGGGCGGCGCACGCCGCCCCCGCCGTCCAGATCGGCCAGCGTGCGGGCGACGCGCATGACGCGGTGATAGCCACGGGCCGACAGCTTCAACCGCTCCGCCGCCTCGGTCAGCAGGGCGCGGCCCGGCTGGTCGGGGGCGGCGGCCTTCTCCAGCAGTTCGCCGTCCGCCTCGGCGTTGGTGCGCACCGCCCGGCCCTCGGGAAAGGGGCCGAAACCGGCGTAGCGCTCCGCCTGGACGGCGCGGGCCGAGCGACGCGGGCGGCCACGTCGGCGCTGCCCTCGGCGGGCGGCGGCAGGCTGAGGTCGGCGGGGCTGACGGCGGGCACGTCGATGTGCAGGTCGATGCGGTCGAACAGCGGCCCGCTGATCTTCGACTGGTAGTCGGCGGCGCATTTGGGCGCGCGGGCGCAGGCCAGCGACGCGTCGTCGAGATGGCCGCAGCGGCAGGGATTCATCGCCGCGATCAACTGCACCCGCGCCGGGTAGGTGACATGGTGGTTCACCCGGCTGACGACCGCCTTTCCGGTCTCCAAGGGCTGGCGCAGAGCCTCCAGCGTGCCGCGTGGAAATTCGGGAAGCTCGTCCAGGAACAGCACGCCCTTGTGGGCCAGCGAGATTTCCCCCGGCTTGGCGCGCGAGCCGCTGTGAAAACCACTTAAAATTAGGACTGAATTGCCATTTACACCTTGGGCGGCCATCAGATAACTCTTGGACTGCATCAGTTTGGCGTCAGACTCCTTCGGATTGTCCAGTTAACTGTTGGACCATTTCGTCAGTGCTTTCCAGCCTTCATGCTGCAGCAGTGATGCTGGTCATGGGGTTGTGTTCCGCTTCGTGGCGCGCAAGGTTGACCTCGCCGAAGCGCCTCCTGTCGATAGCGGTTCGGAAGACGTGGACCCAGAATGTTTTCGTCGTGTAGATGAGATTCGTGACCATACACTTTGCGTGGGAAGGCGCGGCCATGAGCCGCGTGGGCACTTGGTGCTGGAACGGCGCCACGCGTGGGTGGTGTGCCGACGTTACAGCGCCATAGCAAGCTTAACAGAGCTGTGCCACCAGCCTGCCGCTGTCCTCTTGCTGGTTGCTGCGGAGCAGATCGGCGTCTGGTGTACCCCGTGATTGGCGACCAGCTGCGACACCGTCAACTCTCCCCGGATCGCCTCCAGCACCACCTTCGCCCTGAACTCCGCCGAATACAGCTTCCTATTCCCCGGCATTGGGTCCGTTCTTCATTCTGGGCGAACCAAGCTTATCCAACGGCCCAGGGAACGGGGACCACCTTATGTCTTCGTCCAGATCAACCTTCTACCCTTCAAGCGGGCGCGACCGGAGACTCGTTGGATGATGGTGTGCCTTACGGGGAAATGGGGGAGTTGTAGAGGAAAGTGGGAATAGTGGGCGCAATGGGGAGTTGGGAGGACAGTGCGTGTGATGGGGGTGTGGGGCGGCGCGAATGAAGATGAGGGTTTGGGGGTTGACGAGAAAAAGTGATAGGATTACGCTGAAAATGTAAAAAGCCCCATGGCAGCTGCAACTGCCATGGGGCGGGTACAAAAAGCCACGTTAGGCAGAATTCGATTGGAAACCTTTGTGCCGGCCCTTGCCGGCCACCCCCGAATTTTGCCTGCACCCCGTTCGCGAGGTACATTATGACTATACAAGATCGTATTGACCGCTTCAAGAGCCAAGCCGTATGGCATGCTCAACGTGCTGCCAAGATCGGCGCTGACCTACGCAAGATGGAGAAAGCTGCGGAGAGCGGCGACACGTTACCGGACATCTACTCAAATCTATTGGGTAAGCGGGAGCTAAGTCGAGCATTCGCAGATGATCTTCGTTGGGTTCTGGCCAACATCGAAAAACTTGCCACTCCTGAGTGCGAACAGGTTGGCCAAGAAGACAATAGTGCTGAAAAAGAACGTGATGCCAATACACAAGAATCAGGCTCAGAAAGCTGTATTAATGAACAGCTAGATCGCCCTGCCGTGCCGTCACACTTCGAAGACGCAACGCGGCGGCGGATTTATATCTTACGGGCGATGTGGGACGGACAGCCGAAAACGGCTGCATGGGTGACCGAAGCCATAAACTCCCGGTATCAAGAATCATTTTTGACCGAGCATATTGGGAAGATGATGGGTAATATGCATGTTCGGCAGAGCATTCTTGAGAAAGTTTCAAATATCGGTCCTGGTTATTATAAAATTTCTTCGTCATACCGCGAATCAAACAGCTGCCCATAACCTTGGGCGTATTTAGAAGAAAACAGAACCATTGGGGTGTCGTGCGTTAAGTCTAAGGTGCCTTTATTGGCGATTTTGCGACGCCGGGCGGCGTCATGATCCGAAGCGATCCAGATTTTACGTAACTCGCTTTAGGCTTCTCGCCATACTGGACACCTGCTGGCTGGCTGCGTCCGTTTGGGAACGACCAATCCTCGGCACCGCACGACCCGAACCGCGGGACGATCTTCCATGCCCAATCGATGGCACCGTTCAACTATTTTTGCTGGCGACATCGTCTTTTCCGACTTCCCCCAGGAGGGCCGCTGGCGACTCGTTGGCTTCGAAGCCGTGCACACCGCGCCCCTGCAACCCTTCGAGCGCCAAGTGACGTTTGTCTTCCGACAGATCGTGGATGGGAAGGTTTCCGGGCAACCAAAGCGCGTCTGTGGGCCATCCGGCTGGCTCCCCTACACGCTCATTGGAAGCGAATGGGAAGCGGGACGCCGGGTTTCCACGATATCGGCCGGTATGGACAAGTTCTGCGAAATCGTAGACGTGTCCGCGGCGCATCTGACGGATATCCATGTCTTCCATCACGCTGCAACGGTGGTCGACGCTACCGGCCGCCCGATAAATCCCCACTATTGGGTGCCGCCCTTCGTTCACACCTTCAACGGCGTTACGGCAGACCATTTCCGTCTGATCGGCATTCCCCGCAACGGTGATCCCTGCGGCCTTCTGGTGCCGGCCTACGTGTTGATCCAGTTCTACATGGCGACGTCGACAACTTTGGCTCAGGCCGTGTTCACGGGAGGCTTCAGGCATCTCTACGATCCCACCGAAACCCGATTCGCTGACAAAGACAACGGCATTTTTCGCATTCGGCTATCGCCGGGCGTACCGTTTGACGACGCCTGGGTGCTGGCGCGCTATGTCGCCAGCCCGGTAGGCAGTCCGGCACGGATGGCGCTGAATAGGGTCTGGTCCAGCCTTACCCGGGCAACTGTGAACGGACAGCCGCGTCTCCCGGCCGCACTCTTCCCGTTCGATGGCACAACCCGTCTCAAAGCCAGCGGCCTTTGGTTGCCCGGCAATCCAAAGGGGGAACTTTCGTCCCAACAACGCTTTCTGATCCTCCAGATCCACCGGTGCTCCGGACCGTTCCCGTACAAGGAACTCGAGGTACTGGTGGACTCGCCGGATCCGTCGGGCGACGCCCATGTCGACGGATGCGCGATTCCCGTGCTGACCAGTCCGCTGCCGGCCACGCTCTCGATGGTATCGAACCGCCGGGCGGATCCCAACCGGACGCCGGTCAACGTTCCTGTGCCTCCGGCGGGTACCCGCTTTGCCGCCCTGACGGGCAAGACACTTAAAGCGGTGATCAAGGGACAAGGTGACGGTACCGGTTCCTCCTCCGCCATCTTTGTACCCGGAAAGCCGGCCGAGTGTGGGGCGACGGGGCCGAGCGCCGGTGACGGGACGGATGTCCATCCGGTCGAGTTCGAGGCCCTTCCGGACATTGAGATGCCGCCCAACGATCCATCCGACCACGACCGCCAGCCACCGGCGCCGCGGGCACGAGGCGTCGCGACCTTCGACCAGATGCTCGACATTCTGGAAACATCCGTTGGAATCGCTGCTGTGAAGGCAATCGCCCTCGATCCTCCCTTCGCCGTTGTCGGCACACGCACGTACGGGGCCATCCCAGCCGGCAACGGCCGCACATGGCATCTCAAAGACGATAAAAAGACACCAAGACGGTTGATGCTGGCCGAGATCCGGACGGCAGCAGGGGGCGCTTACGCCTTCGACCTGGAGCCGAAAGACGATGAGACCACCGGTGCGATGATGGTGGCCGTTGCGCGCGACGGGTGCCTACTCAGCAAGTTTGCGTTGCAATCCATCGTCGCGGTCATCCGGAAAGCGAACAGGACGTGGGACAGCGGATCGGAAGATCGCAAAGTCCGGAAAGCCCTGCCGTTGCTGTCAGTGGAGTGCACCGGCGCGACCTTCACCGCCATTGGTCACACCCGATCCACGGCGGCGGAATACGCCGAACAGGTGCTCCAGATCCTGCGTCAGAGCGCTCTATTGAGTAGCAACAAGGATGGCGCGGACGCAGAACCAAAGCTCCCGGACCAAGAGGCTGGCTGAGATCCGCAATCAGTGTGCGGAAGGCGAGCAGACGCAACGCATCACCCTCAATCTGGTGGCGTGGGAAACCCCGTCGGGCGACCCGCGCCACCAACACTCCCAACGTCATCGGCTGGCCCGGTGTCAACTCGCCCAACAACGCCTCGATCACGTCGTCGTTGAAACGCCAATGCTGGTGGGCCGCCAGACGGCTCATGTTGGCGGCGACGGTTTCCGTAAGCGAGCGGTCCGTCAGAATGAAGTAGGACTGTCCATCGGCCCAAGCCTCTTCCCGAGCTTGGACGGCACGTCCGCGTGCCAAGGGCCAGTGCTCTGCGAGGACCGCGCGCGGCACAGCGTCGACGACGAAGCTGTGCGCTTTCCAGAAGAAGGTGCCGTCCTCCCGATGGACGAGCACCCGCCGGGATCGCCCCGGCACCAGTCCGGGGCCAGCCGGTTCGATCCGACAGGCCCAGAGAAGGTAGCGGAGGAGCACCTCCAACCGCTGGGTCAGGGTGATGGCCAACTGGTCGTGCCGCGCCACGAGAGGTGAATTGCGCATCATTCAAGCACCCGTCCTGAAAATGGCGCGGGTCGGACCGGCGACACATTTGCACGAGCGGGTGAGCACGCCGAGAGGAAACCACCGCTTCGGGGCGTTCCTCGAGCACGCAGACAATCATGCAAAAGAAACGATCGTTCCGCAGTCGACACGATGTGTCCCCCTGGCGCGACAGGCTATCGTATCGATTCTAATCAGAAACGATCGGCTGGAACAGCTAGAAATTCCGCTGGAAACAACCGGCGTGAACGAAGGTGGCAAGCGCTTCCGTTGCGCTCGCTACACAGGGGACGCACCAATAATGGTGTGGTCGTGTGTGTTGCTTCATTTCTTGAGAAGCACGAGCACTGCGCTGCATGGTGCCGACGGTTAAAGCTTATCGATCATAACGCTGTAGCCGAGAATCTTTCGCAGTTTTGCTTTGGTGACCTTCAGACGCTGGCGCGCGAGATACTCCTTAGCTTTCTGCACTTCCGTTGCGGATGGTTTGTAGAAGGGACGATGGAGAAACACGCGGGCCACCTCCTCGTAGGCGTAAGGCACCTTGTCGGCATAGGGTGTGTAGGCAGCATCCTTCATGGCCCAGGCGTACCAGACACGGGCATCCGCACAGGCTCCGACAAAGCGATACGGCCAACCCTCCAGCACGCGGGCGACGAGCGCCATCATGCGGTGGCGGTCGGTTGCTCCGAGGAACTCGAGATCGCGTTTGCCCTGCACAAATTGCGGAGGCATCGGATCTCCGCCCCATCGCCCCGCAACAACCTCGCGCAGAGCTTGCGACCGTGAGCCCTTGGACATGACCTTCATCACCTGCCGCAACAGGTCGAAATAGAGATGAGACCACGCAAAGTGCGTTTCGGCGAGCTGAGCCCAGCCGCGGATCAGGATCGCCTCGTTGCGGCGGTGCAGGACCAGTGCCGGGTGGTCGGCCGGAGTCGTCGGCGCGGTTCGCAGGTCGAACCCACAGGTCGAACAGAGGTGCAACTCGGTTGCTCGATGAGGCATGACATGCCCCTCGCACTGCGGGCAGCGGTCAAGAAGCACCACCGCGTGCTGGGAGCACGCGGCTGTGAGTGCCAACCTCCAGGCCCGGCGGTAGTAGGGATACCGGTCCGTGGCCAAGCAGTGTGGGCAATATTGAAGCCCGGCGTTGCGCCAGTGGCGGTGGTAGAGGCCCGACCGCAACAGCCATCGGGTTGTTGTGTGGGGGTTGTATCGCTCGACCAACCAACCTTCGTATGCGGCCAGCGTCGTCGCGTACGCCCGTTCCGCCGGGGTCCCCGTGCGCGCCGCCATGGTCTCCCAGATGATCGGGTCGCAGAAGTGATCGATGTCGCGGTTGAGCACCGGGCGTTGTGGCCAGATGGTGTTGCAGAAGGTGTAAGGTGGCTGCCCATGCCCGGCGGCCGTGCGCAGGATCCAGGACGACAGCAGTTCGTCCGGTTGGGGTTTCGGGTGGTAGGGCCAATACCGTCCGGACAGCATCGTGACGCCTAGACCTCCTCGATGTGGACCTGCTTGGCCGAGGGCGACTGGTAATCGATCTGCGACAAGGACTTGAGCGTGATCCGCTCGTCGCCGGTGTCCAGGGCGAGGACGGTCGCGCGGCTGACGATCTTGAACATCTCACCGATCAACCCCTCGCTCCGCGTGAGAATAGCGGCGGCAATCCGGTCGTCATCCCCGAGGAGAGACGGGCGGCGCAGCGGCATCAGCGACTCGAAGGATGCCAGGAGTTCCCGGAACGCCGGGCCGTCGCGCCAGATCGGCAGGGCATGCATATCGTACCTGTTCAGAAGCTGGTCATCGCTTTGCAGCATCTGTTTCGCTTCCCGCGTACCGGCGCAGACGATGTGGGCGCGCACGCCCGCATCGTTGCCGACGGCGCGCAGGAAGGCCAGGATCTTCAGGCGCTCGGCATTACCGGCAAGGGCGAGATTGTGAACCTCGTCCACCAGAAGCATCTTCACCTGAACCTGGCTGAGCATCCGGAAAGCCTCGCGCCGCCGTTCGGTCTTCGTGGACCGCGGGTTCAGCGGCGTGAACAGACGATCCAGGATCTGGAAGTAAATGCCGTCGAGTGTGGGATCCTCAGGGATCTCGATGCGCAGAACGGGCACGACGGCATGATCCCCCTCCTCGTTGTCACGCGCTGGGTTGTTCTGCTCGAAGCGCTCCAGCAGCATCGACTTGCCGTTGGCCGTCGACGCCATCACCAGCAGACTCTCAGGCCGTTGCTGGCGCGGCAGGTCGAGCAGCCGCTGCATCTTGGCGTACCCCGTGCGGGCCAGCGGATATGGGATCCATCGTTTCGTCTCGGCCTTCCTCTTGCGCTCGGTGAGCGGGAGGTCGAGCAAGGGGATTGTCGATTCGTGCAGATGGTCGAACGCGCTCACCTACCAGCCCTCCAGATCGGCAATCGGTTTGACACGTTGGGATTTGACCTCCGGCTCGCTGGTTTGGGCACCGTCCGCCGCGTCCAGTGCGGTAAGGCTGGACGCGTCGGAAGCCGCCGGAGCCGGGCCCGCCGGTGGGGGAAGACGCGAGCGGGCGGCTTCGCGCCGGCGCTCCTGGTTTTTCCGTGCGCGCTTTGACGTTGCCGCCTTCTCGGCGTCCATCGCCCGCAGCCGTTCGATGGTGCGAAAAATGGCGTCTTCATCGTCGGGGGACCGGCCTTCGGCCTTCAGGTGAGCGATCGCCGCCTTCACCTCCCACAGCGCTACCGCCGGTCGGTAGCTGTTCGCGTAGGGGATGTCGTAGTGCTCGCCGGCGTCGGGATGGTAAAGATAAATCCGGCTCACGTTGTCGGGATTGCGGCGGACGATGACGGTGCGCGGGTTCTTGTCATCGCGTAATGCCCGCAAGAGCGGTGCTTGGTAGCGGATGTAGTCGATCTGGATTCCGTAATCCTGAACCGTACGCTCCTCGGCAGGCAAGAAATCGATGAGCAGGCGCTCGGGGTTGCCGGGCAACCGGGGCAAACCGCGGCCCGGCGTCCGGTCGTCGCCGAAAATGCCGAACTCGTAGAGCGTGATCGGCGGCACACCGATCGCCGAATGAACCCTCCGGTGATAGACGTCGGCGATCATGATGGCAATCCGGCGCTCGGCCTCCTCGATCGTGTAGGCCGCGTGCTTCTCTGGATCGTAGTCCTTGCCACGTTCCGCGACGCTGCTCATCGTGGCGCCGGGTACGAGTCGAAGTTCGCCCATCATCGTGCCGATGAGGCGTTCGATCCGACCGCCGAAGTGGGGGGCTCCGAGGGGACGGAAAAGGCCGTTGATCCCCCACTGCTTGCAGCCGAGTTGAAGCCCGGTGCTGTCGAATTCGGCGGCGTTGTCGGAGAAGAGCCAATCGGGAATGCCGCAGATGTCCCAGCGCGCCTCGATGCCCATGCGGCGGCAATAGTTATCCTTCGGCAGGATGCCATGACGCAAGGCGAGCGCGACCGAGAGCGTCGACGGCCGAGCGATTCTCAGGCAGAAACCGACAACACACCGAGAGAACTCATCGATGGCCAGCGTCAGGATTGGGCGGGTGACCGACAGGTTGTACGTCGGATCGATGACGAACATGTCGGCGACCGTGTGGTCGATCTGCACCCGCTGGAGCGGCCACAGGGGCTCCGAACTCGGTCCATAGACCGGTCCCAGGCGATCGTGGGCCACCTTGTGCCCTTCCCTGGCCTTGATCACGGCATGGGCATCCCGGGCAGCAATCCTGGCGCGGATGGTGGTGGGCGAAGGCGCCTTCAAGTCGGCGGACCGGCATCGCCCCTTCACCATCGTGATGATCTGCTGCGCCCGCTCCCGCTTTGGCGTCATGAAGAGTTCATCGATGGCCGCCTCGACGATCGCGTCGACCTCGGTCCTCAGCCGCGTCTTGCGCGGCTTGCCTTTCTCCGCGTGCGGAATCAGGCAGGTAAAGGAGCCTTCCCGGCGGTATTTGTCCATGAGAGCGTACAACGTGCTGATCGCCAAGCCGAGGTCGTCGGCGAACAGCTGGACGGTCGCACGGGTGCGGCGTTTCATCGTCAACAGGGTTTCGATCGCTTCCTTGCGGCGGTCACCGATCGCCAGGCGCTCTTCGCTGAGGAGCGCAAGGTCCGGGATCTTTCGCCGTTCCACAGGCGGCCCGACCCACACCCGGATCTCGGCAAGACGCGCCCGCCGCCTTTCCTTTGTCTCCAGATCCTCGACCAGCACCTCGCCCAGAGCCACGGCCGCGACGACAACGCAGTGGCGCCCGCCATGCTCGACCTCTACGCCGGGAGCCGGGTGGAACGCCTGCGGGACCGGACGGGCCAGCGGCCCGCTCATTCCGCAAGCTCCACCATCCACGCCATCCCAAGAGGCCGATCGAAGTCCGCCCGCAGCAGCCCGCGCGCCAGCATCGGCCAAAGGGCCGCGTAGAACGCGCCCCGCTCCCCGTCTTCGCGGCACACCGCTTTCAGGAGTTGTCCAATGGTTGAAGGCCCTCCCGCAAGTTGGATGGTGATTCGCTCAGCCATCGCCGGCTCCGGCACCCGGCAACGGTGTGGCAGCAGCATCTGCGCGTTGTGGAACCGAACCGTCCGTATGGATCGGTCAGTCATGATGCAGAAGACCATGCCGTTCTGCCTGGCCCACCGGCGCATGTGGAGGTAGGGCTCACGGTACTGGGCCCATTTGGCCCGGAGTTCGTCCTTGTGCTTCACTTCGTAGACGGCAGTTTGGTGACGGTAAACGACCTTGAAGTCAGGTGTGTAGGAGCGACGCTGACCGGCGGAATCGGTGAACTCCACCGTGAACGGCTGCTCAACGATTTCAAGGACGTCGTCGCGGAAGCGGGTCAAAGTCAGGAAGTCACGCTCCAAACCCGACTCGAAACGGACCGTCTCGGCCCCTGGCGTTCCGACATGCCGGCCAGTGAAACTACGGGTGTTCGGCCGAATGATGCGGCGCCTCACGCATGACTCCCGTATCACGCCATGATGGCGGCAATTGTACGACACTCCAATCGATTGGGAAACAGGAAGCCGGAGATTTCCAGCTCAGGTACCCACCAGTGGGTAGTCGATCCAGAACATATTGGCCATGATCTTCACGCAACGGACCTCCACGAGCGGAACTTAGGCGGAACCGGCCAGCATTTTGGCAATGAAGCCGCTGGGTAGCGCCTCCTTCAAACAACGCGCGCGTTTGTGAAACCTGCCGGCAGCATGGTGGTGGCGCCATCACCCCTTTTCTGTGGCCGCTGCCCGCGTTCATCACCTTGCCGAGTTGGCGTCACGGCTGACGTGTGTGGCCGGGGAGAGCGCAGCCCCCAAGCTCAGTGGTGATCCGCTGGAAAGCAGGGCGCGTTTCAGGTTAGGGGGCTGCGCCCATGGTGCTTTTGTTCACGATGGCATTGGTCTCCTGCGACTCGTTGCCGCCCCGGCTGAGTAAGTTGTGGAGTCGGTGCCCGGCGGCTATGGCGTTGGCGTGTGTCTTCATACGCATCGTGCGCACGGGCGAATCCCCTGTGCAGAACACGACACGGAGAAACGGGTGGTCGCCGGACGTCGACCATTCGATCTGCTTCACGTCGGCGAAAGCGTGGATTTTGTCGTGCACGAACAGCTTCTGACCCGGCTCGTCGACTACAATGATTCCGGCCCCATCGGTTCCTTGAATGGCCCAGCTTGCGTTGACTTTGCCGGCTTTAACAGCGGCTAAAGCTGGGCGGAAATAAAGGTTCCTATTAAAAGTAAGCTTTGGGATTGTAAGCAAAACTGACGGAACGATGAGGACGGTCAAAAACGTTAATATAACTGCCATTATCACCGCGCCTACCGACCAGCTTATTGCGGTGATAGTCAAAGAACCGCCGACCATCATGGCGCCAAAGGCGACTGCGTCTTCTGCGGGGTCTCCACCCAAAGCCTTTTTAATGGAATCCTCATCCTGGGATAAAGAAATGTCAGTCATAGCGGCGCCTCCACGATTGTTCAACGACTCGCCGGTCGCGTTCGCCACCACGACCATGCCAGCGACCCAAATAGGTCAATTCGTCCTATTATTCCGGAATGCCCTATCGCCTGTCCACCGCCGTGGAGGAGCGCGTGGGCAACCGGGACAAGTTCGGAGACGATTACCGCGCGCTGCTGGCACGGCTGATTGCCGAACGTCGCCAGCGTGGCCTGACCCAATGGGATATTGCGCGGGCAATGGAAACCGATCAGTCCCAGGTGTCGAAGCTGGAGCGTCGGGAACGCCGTCTCGACATCATCGATTTCGTTCGGTACTGCCGAGCCTTGGGCGTCACGCCCGGTGTTTGGCTGGACGAAGCGATGAGCAGCTCCACCGAGCGCGACTCCCGCGATTGACAGGCCGCGTCTTTGTGCGCGGGATGTGACGGGGTGGCATCACAGGACATCGGCCCCGCAGACGGGGCGTGCGCCGCAGCGCCGGCGATCTCCTTAGGGCGCGGCAGGGAACTACCTGCTCATTCATCATCCCCGTTGGTTCGTGGCGATAGGGTGCGCTCGGCCGTCTCGGTGATGCTCTCGCCTAGCTTGCACAGCCGGGTCGATCCGCAGCACGGGCATGCCGCCGGCGCCGGGATCACGACGCGCTCGCGCGGCAGGTGCGCCGGGAACGGCTTGCGCGATGGCGCCCGACGTGGTGTCCGCCTCCATCGTGCGGGGCTGGATCGACGCGCTGCGCGATCCACGGCTCGGCCGCGTCATCACCGCGCTGCATCGCGATCCCGGCCGCAACTGGACCGTGGCGGAACTGGCCACGGAGATGGGCGCCTCGCGTTCGGTCTTCGCGGAGCGCTTCCTGGAGGTGACCGGCGTGACCCCGGTCCGCTACGTGACGGAGCTGCGGATGCGGCTTGCCGCCCAGTGGATCGGCCGGGAGCGTCTGCCGATCGAAACCGCCGCGCATCGGCTCGGATACGGCTCGCAGGCCGCCTTCAGCCGTGCCTTCAAGCGCATCATGGGCTATTCGCCCGGCGCCTCACGCAGTGCGGAATCATAGCACCGGCACGATTAGGACCAAGTGGGGGGCAGGTCCTTTCACAAGCCGGTCCCGCCCGCCCTCGCGGGTGACCTGACCAACTGTCAGCGCGTAAAGTTCGGCGACACCTTGCCCGACAGCGCGAGATCGGTTTGCCTGGCGCCGGACTGTCGACTCGGCGCCATGAGCAGCCAGCACCGTTCAGCGCAAGCTGCCCCGATACGCGACCTTGACGCCTTCCGCCCGTCAGGGCGCGCGGCACGTTATCCGGATGCCCGGCGCCGTGCCTCACTCATACACGGCGTCGCGCGGGCCGGTATCTCCCAACGCCATTTTGACGAAGGCATCAGCCGTCAGGTCTGCGTCGAGCAACGCACCATGGTGGGCGAAGCGATCACTCCGGTCGAGCCACAGCCGATCACACAGCGCATCGAGCGAGCCGGAAGCACCGGGGAAAACCGCGTGCGACATCTCCTTGGTACAGATGAACCGGTCCGCCGAGAACGTGTCGGCACCCCATGCGGCGCGTCCGCCGCGCGCGAACTCGTAGTTCAGGAAGTCCATCTCGTTCTCATAGGCATGCGCCACCAGAAGGTCCTCGCCCAGAAAGGCGAGAAGCGCGTCGGCCACCTCGGGAAAGCGGGGCGCCACCTTCAGGTCGGCGGGCTTGATGCCGTGCACCTTGATGGCGTCGGGATGGAGAGGGGCGTCGGGGTTGACCCGCGACTCCCAGCTGCGCGCTTTCCTCCAGCCATCGCCCTCACGGATGATCTCAAGACACCCGATTTCGATGATGATGCCGGGCTGACGCAGGCCCTTGGGCGCCTTCCTGATGTCCTGGAGGCTCGGCAGGCGCCGTCCGGTCGTCTCGATGTCGATCGCGACCAGCCGGTCACGGCCTTCCCACGGCTGCATGCTCATTGATATCCAATCTTTCATCGGTGGAGCCACCTGTGGCACGGATGTGAAACAAGGACAACGCTCCGTCACGCCGCCCAGAGTAGCATGGCGAAAGCGCCGGCCGCCGATCAGCGACACCACGGTCACAAGCGGCCGGCCCATGCCGTCGAGGCTCTTGATCCTGATGGGTCAGGATCAAGAGTCGCTGGTATAAGGCATGACGGCCGCGCCATGACCGGCGCGACTACCGGTGAGCAAGGAGTATCGCTGTGAAAATTCCCGGCCCCGAGCATCCCATCACGATCATCCCCAACCCGAATCGGATTCGTGTCGTCTTCGCCAGCCGGGTCGTCGCCGACACGGCACGCGCCCTGACGCTGACGGAGGCGAAGTTGCCCGTGGTCCAATATATTCCCCGCGCGGATGTCGACATGACGGCCTTCGAGCGCACGGCGCACACGACGCATTGCCCTTACAAGGGCGATGCCACTTACTACAACCTGCGCGTGGGTGATCGCATCGCGATCAACGCTGTCTGGACCTACGAGACTCCCTATCCCGCCGTGGCCGTCATCCGCGAACATTTGGCGTTTTATCCGGAACGCGTCGATTGCATCGAAGAGCACGCGGCCACATAGCGGCAGCCGGCGGAAGGCTCCGCATGCGGTGTTGCTCTCATCGCAATGCCAGCTCCGTCTGCTCCTGACCCAAAGCGGACCATCGCTCGCGACCGCAAAACGCCGATAGCGGTCGTTAAGCGGGGGCGTGCGATTTCCCGATAGCGAACAGGCGGGTCGAGACGATAACCGATATCGCACGGCTCATTGCTATACAGCCTGATCAAATTATTACTCATACTCTTGAACCGTACGCTTCCGGTGAGCCTTTCAATTACCCACATCCGGCCGAAGGGGTCGGTAACGGCGGGCTCTGCCTTGGACCTTGGCGATCTCCAGCCTGTTGGCATCGAACGATGTTCGGGGGGTGCCGATGGCCTCGGGAATCAACGCTTGGATCGAGGATGAACTCGCCGGCTGCCGCCTCGCCGACGAGCGGCTGGGCCGGCGCCTGAGCACACTGCTCGATCAGATGGCCGGGGCGATGGGTGACAGCATCCCCCTGGCCTGTCAGGACTGGGCCAACACCAAGGCGGCTTACCGGTTCTTCGCCAATGAGCGGGTGAGCGAAGCAGATATTCTCTCCGGCCACTTTGACTCGACGCGGCGGCGCGTCGTTGCAACCTCCGGCCCCATCCTGGTCATTCAGGACACCACCGAGTTCTCCTTCCAGCGCGAGCATCCCGAGAAGATCGGCCAGACCGTCCGGGTGAACAGCGGTCAGGACCAGGATGGCCGGTTCCGCATGCACACCGTATGCGGGCTGCTGATGCATGCCAGTCTGGCGGTCACGACCGAAGGCCTGCCCTTGGGGCTCGGCGCGCTCAAGTTCTGGACCCGAACCAAGTTCAAGGGCACTGCCGCCCTCAAGAGGACGATCAACCCGACGCGGGTTCCCATTGAGCAGAAGGAGAGTGTCCGCTGGTTGGAGAACCTGCGCCGGACCACGGAGCTGTTCGGCGATCCGGCGCGCTGCATCCATGTCGGGGATCGCGAGAGCGACATCTACGAGCTGTTCTGCCTGGCTCAGGAGTTAGGAACGCATTTCCTGGTGCGAACCTGCGTCGACCGGCTCGCCCTCGGCGGAGATACGACCGTCGACGCTGTGATGGACGACGTCGCCGTCCAAGGCGTGCATGCCGTCGATGTTCGAGACGGCAAGGGCCACGTCGGCACGGCGAAAGTCGAACTGACCTACCGCAGCCTGCGGATCCTGCCCCCGATCGGGAAACAGAAGCGCTATCCGGCGCTCACTCTGACGGTTCTGCATGCCCGGGAACGTGAGGCGCCCGCCGACCGGCCGCGCATTGACTGGAAGCTTCTCACCGATCTGCCCGTCCTCTCGAATGGCGACGCCATCGAGAAACTCCGCTGGTACGCGGTGAGGTGGAAGATCGAGGTGTTTCACAAGATCCTGAAGTCGGGCTGCAAGGCCGAGGCGGCCCGACTCCGAAGCGCCGATCGCTTGGTGAAGTTAATCGCCGTCTATTGCTTGGTGAGCTGGCGGGTTTTCTGGCTGACGATGATCAACCGATCGGCGCCGGACGTCGATGCGGGGATCGTCTTCACTGATAGAGAGCGGAAGATCCTGGATTTCTTGGTCCCGAACAAGGCTCCAGCTCTGCTCGGCAGCAACACCCTGGGCATCTATCTCACCAAAGTGTACCCCTCCGCCGAGCGCCGTCTTGTGACCGAGCGGGGAAGCTGAATCATGGGTCTGTCCCTATGGCTATCCCTATGGCAGTCCCTATGACTATCCAACGCGTCGAGGTGATCACGGGCCTGGAGCGGCGGCGGCAGTTCAGCGACGAGGAGAAGCTGCGGCTGGTCGAAGAGGCGTTCCAGCCGGGCGTCAAGGCGACCGAAGTCGCCCGGCGCCTGGGCGTGGACGTCAGTCTGCTGTACCGCTGGCGCCGCCAGTTCTTCGGTCAGCAGCCCCGGCTGCCCGCGTTCATGCCGATCACCGTCGCCACCGACGCTCCGGCACCGGAGGAGGTGGCGGAGCCGACAGCGGCGTCCGCGGCCCCACCAGCCGGTCTCATTGAGGTCGAGTTCGCGACGGCGCGCTTGCGCATCACCGGCCCGGTCGATCCGGCCCTGGTCGGCACGGTGATCGCCGCGCTGTCGGGACGGTCGGCATGATCTCGGTCCCCTCGGGCGTTCGGGTCTGGCTGGCTGGCGGGGTCACCGACATGCGCTGCGGGATGAACTCGCTGGCGCTGAAGGTCCAGGAGGGTCTTGGCCGCGATCCCCATGCCGGCGATTTATACGTCTTCCGCGGGCGCCGCGGCGACTTGGTGAAGTGCCTGTGGCATGACGGGCTCGGCATGTCGCTTTACGCCAAGAGGCTTGAGCGGGGCCGTTTCATCTGGCCCAGCCCGGCCAGCGGAGCCGTGGCCATTTCCGCGTCCCAGTTCGCGTATCTGCTCGACGCCATCGACTGGCGCAACCCGCAGCAAACCTGGAGACCGCGCTCGGCCGGATAGGCTGCGGCACAGTGAATCAACCCGCCGCTCTCCGGCGGGAAGAGCGAGGATTGGTGCGGGTTTCCGGGTACAATCCGGCCCCATGGACGCCCTGCCCGACGACATCGACGCCCTGCGCGCCGCGCTGATCGAAGCGCGTGGCCGAGCTGCGTTGGCCGATGTCAGGCGACATGAGAAACTCCCCCCCGGGCGACATGAGGAAAGGGCCCCCCATCGACACTGAGAGGTGAAGAATGGTCGAGGGCACGACACCGTTGAGTTCCTCCGTGGGCACGGAGCGGAGGGACGTGATGCTGGCCCGGCCCCGGACGAG
>NZ_JBFUHT010000043.1:0-41672 GCF_056402275.1 Azospirillum sp. P4_B5 | reverse complement strand
TCTCCCTCCCTTGCGAAGCGGGGGAGGGAAGGGGCCCGCGGCGAAGCCGTGGGAAGGGCGGGGGCAATACGCCTCCTCCTCACACCGTCCCCTGGGCATCCTCCTTGATCCCCAGCGCCTGCATCCGCTCGTAGAGCGACGCCCGCGAAATCCCCAGCAGCTTGGCGGCCTTCGCCTTCACCCCGCCGGTGCGCGACAGGGCGCCGACGATGGCCGCGCGTTCCGTGTCCTTCAGCACGTCGCTCAAGGGACGGTTTCCACCCTCCGCCGGGCGGTCGGCCGAGCCGGCCGGACCCGCCGTGCGCGGCAGGGCGGCGCGGATGTGCTCGGCGGTCAGGGCCGCGTCGTCAGTCATGGCCGACACCCGTTCCAGCACGTTGCGGAGTTCCCGCACGTTGCCCGGCCAGTCGTAATCCTCCAGAACGGCGATGGCCCCGGCGGTCAGCTCCCGCGACGCGGCGGCGGTGGTGAAGGCCAGCTCGTCGAGGATGCGGTCGGCGATGCTGCCGATGTCCTCCGTCCGGTCGCGCAACGGCGGCAGGGTGATCGGAACCACGTTCAGCCGGTAATAGAGGTCGGCGCGGAACTGCCGCTCGCGAACCAGGGCGTCGAGGTCGCGGCTGGTCGCCGCGATCACCCGCAGATCGACGCGCACCATCTTGTTGGAGCCGACCGCTTCGAACTCCCGCTCCTGAAGCACGCGCAGCAGCTTGGCCTGGAGCGGCAGCGGCATGTCGCCGATCTCGTCGAGGAACAGGGTGCCGCCGTCGGCGAGCTGGAACTTGCCCTCGCGCATTTTGCGGTCGGCGCCGGTGTAGGCGCCAGGGGCGACGCCGAACAGTTCCGATTCCAAAAGATTTTCCGGAATCGCCGCGACGTTCACCCCGACGAAGGGCGCCCCGGCGCGCGGGCTGGCGGCGTGGATGCCGTGGGCCAGCAGCTCCTTGCCGGTGCCCGTCTCGCCCAGCAGCAGGACTGTGCTGTCGAGCTGCGCGGCGCGACGGGCCAGGCGCTTCACCTCGCGCATGGAGTCGCTGTTGCCGATCATCTGCGACAGGGAGTATTTCGCGCGCCGCTCCTGCGCCAGCTCCTGCCGGGTGCGGTTCAGCTCCTCCTGGAGCTTCTGGTATTTCGACATCAGCGGGCGCAGCCGGTCGGCCCGGTCGAACAGGGCGAAGCCGATGGCGCCGATCAGCGTCCCATCCTCCGCGCGCAGCGGCAGGCGGGTCACCACGATGGTGCGCTCCCCGATGTCCATGAGGTCGAGCAGCATGGTCTGCCCGCTCTCCACCACATGGCGCATCTGGCTGTTGGGAATGACCTCCTCCACCGGGCGGCCCAGCGCGTTCTCCGGGTTGCCCGAATAGCCGAGCAACTCAAGATAGCGGTCGCCGATCCAGGCGATCCGTGCATGTTGGTCGACCACGATCAGCCCGACGCAGGCGTCCGCCAGATGCTGGAACAGCGACTCCACGGCCCTTGCCCGTAGATGTTCGAAGTTCGGTTCGAGGCTCATGCCTTCTTCCTTCTTGATGAGGGGCTTGGTGGAGGGCGTCGCGGACCTAGCATCAAGTGGGGGCACCATACCAGGGAATCCAGTTGGGGGATGCTTGACCCATACGCACGGCAGCAACACTATGCCGAATTACGCCGTGTGCCGCGGGACACGCTGTTGTATGGTGCGGCACGACGCTGACCGACTGAAGACTTGTCCCTGGCATGCTGCCGAAGGCCGATTCGAACGACCCGACCATGCCGGACCACGAGCAACTGCTGCTTGCCGTCGCGCGCAACCGCGATTCCACCGCGTTCCGCGCGCTGTTCGATCACTTCGCGCCGCGGATCAAGGCCTACATGCGCCGGCTGGGCGCTGATAGCAGCGCGGCGGAGGAACTGGTCCAGGACGTCATGATGGCGGTGTGGCTGCGGGCGGACCGCTTCGACCCGGCGCKGGCCAGCGCCTCCACCTGGATCTACACCATCGCCCGCAACCGCCGGATCGACCGCGTCCGGCAGGAGCGGCGGCCCGAGCTTCAGCCCGATGATCTGATGTCGGACGTTGGGGAGGAGCCGACGCCCGACCACCAGTTCGAAGCGGCCGAGACGGCCTTCCGCCTGCGCGCGGTGATCGGCAACCTGCCGCCGGAGCAGGCCGACGTGCTGCGGCTCGCCTACTACGAGGACAAGGTTCATGCGGAAATCTCCGCCGAACGCGGCATCCCGCTGGGAACCGTGAAGACCCGCTTGCGGCTGGCCCTCGTTCGCCTGCGCCGGGCTTTCGGGGAGGGGGCGTGACCGTGCCGGCCCATCATCCCGCCCCCGAACGGCTTCTCGACTACGCCGCCGGCAGCCTGCGCGAGGTGCAGTCGTTGCTGGTCGCCGCGCATCTCGCCTATTGCCCGGACTGCCGGGCGCAGGTCGCGGAGATGGAGGCCTGCGGCGGCGTCCTGCTGGCTGATCTGCCCCCCGAACCGGTGTCCGATTCGCTGTTCGGCACCCTGATGACCCGGCTCGACGCCACGGTTGCATCGCCGCCGCCCGTTCCCGCGCCGGCCGGAAAAAGCCTGTTTCCCGGTCCGCTGCGCCGCGCCATCGGGGCGGAGCCGGAGGCGCTGGAGTGGGTGCGCGTCGTTCCGGGCGTCCACCTGTCCGCCTGGGGCGTCAGCGCCGGAACGGCCTCGGCTTGCCTGCTGCGCATGGCGCCAGGGTCGCGGGTGCCGGCCCACCGTCATACCGACAGCGAGATGCTGCTGGTGATGAAGGGCGGCTTCTCCGACGAGTTCGGGGCCTACCGGGTCGGCGACGTGGCGTCCTACGACACCGGCACGCCGCACCACGCCGTGGCCGACGCGGACGGGGAATGCCTGTGCCTGCTGGTGCAGGACCAGCCCCTGGTGTTCACCGGCCCTCTCGGCTGGCTGCTCAACCGGGGTTTCCGTTTCTGAGCGGGAAACTGGAACGGGACAGGAACATTCCTGCCCCGCCGCGGGCGCTCTGCTGCTAGACTGCGGCCATGGTTGTGTTCGACGATTGCAAGGCCCTGTGCCGCGACTGCGCGGCGGCTGTCCGCGGGAGCGAGCCGCGCTGCCCGAAATGCGGTGGCCGGCGGCTGGTCCGGCATGAGGAGCTGCACGGCCTCGCCATCGGCCACATCGATTGCGACGCCTTCTACGCCACGGTGGAGAAGCGCGACCGGCCGGAGTTGGTCAGCCGCCCGCTGATCATCGGCGGCGACCGGCGTGGCGTGGTGGCCGCCTGCTGCTACATCGCGCGGATGGCCGGGGTGCGCTCGGCCATGCCGATGTGGCAGGCGCTGGAGGCTTGTCCGGACGCCGTCGTGCTGCGGCCCGACATGGCGAAGTACAAGGCGGTGGGCCGGCAGGCGCGGGAGCTGATGCAGGCATTCACCCCGCTGGTCGAGCCGCTGTCCATCGACGAGGCCTTTCTCGACCTGTCCGGCGTGGCGGAGCGGCTGAGCATCAGCCCGGCCCAGGCGCTGGCCGAACTGATTCGCCGGTTCGAGAGCCAGCTGGGCATCACCGCCTCGGTCGGGCTCAGCTACAACAAGCTGTTCGCCAAGATCGCCTCTGACCTGGAGAAGCCGCGCGGCTTCTCGGTGATCGGGCGGGGGCAGGCGCTCGACTTCCTGGCGCCCAAGCCGGTGTCGATCCTGTGGGGTGTCGGGCCGGTGCTCCAGCGCAAGCTGCAATCGGACGGCATCCGCACGGTCGGCGACCTGCGCGGCTGGTCGGAGATCGATCTGGTGCGCCGCCACGGCAAGATGGGCCGCCTGCTGCACCGCTTCGCCCGCGGCCAGGACGACCGGCGGGTGGAACCGGGCTCGCCGAGCAAGAGCATTTCCGCCGAGACGACCTTCGATTGGGAGACCGCCGACAAGGCCGCGCTGAAGGACGCGCTGCTTCCGCTGGCCGAGACGGTGGCGCGCCGCTTGTCGGCCGCGGGCTTGCGGGGGCGCAGCGTGGTGCTGAAGATGAAGACCGCCGATTTCCAGACGATCACCCGCTCCCGCCGCGTCGATCCGCCCGCGCGTTCGGCGGGGCTGATTTGGCAGACCGGCTGCGAGATGCTGGACGCCGAGCCGGACGGGCGGTCGATCCGCCTGATCGGCGTCGGCTGCACCGACCTGCTCGACCCGGAGACCGAGGCGGAGCCGGGCCTGTTCGACGGGTTCGGCCCGTCTCCGCCGGGTTGAAGCGAATTCGGACCATTCCGGTCCAGGGATCGCTTGCCGCAGGGCGGCGGCGGCGCCCACTCTTCGCCTGGACGTTTCAGTATGGAGAGACGGGATGAGTCAGGCGGTGTGCGCGGGCGCCATGATGACCTGCAGCTTCGGGGCGGCGCCGTCCGCCCTGGTGGTGCTGCCGCTGAACCGGACGATGGCCGGCGGGCCGCCGATGGCGAACATCATGGACAACAAGCCGATCATGAACATCCCGCCCTTCGGCGTGTGCACCAGCCCGGCCAACCCGGTGGTGGCCTCGATGATCCCCGTGCCGCCGCCGGGCGTGATCAAGCCGCAGCCCTGCGTTCCCTGCACCGTCGCCCCCTGGGTGCCTGGAGCACCCACGGTCATGGTCGGCAACATGCCGGCCCTGACCTCCACCAGCAAGCTGATGTGCAACTGGGGCGGGGTGATCCAGATCACGCTGCCGGGGCAGTTCACGGTTCAGACGCCGTAGGGTGTGCGGGGGGCTTGCCCCCTCCCTAGCCCTCCCCCGCTATCGCAGGGGAGGGGACTACCGCCGCTTCGCAGAAGGCACCCTCCCCTGCGCCAGCGGGGGAGGGCCGGGGTTGGCGGCAACGTCCTCGCTCTCGGAGTGCCCTCACCCCGCCGGCGGCTGAAGCACGGCGATTTCCTTGCCGTCCTCCGAATAGGTCCGCAGCGGTTCGATCAGCAGGCCACGGCGGTAGACGCCATGCTGCATCAGCGCGCCGGAGGGGAAGTAGCGACGCAGCACCCCGTCCTGAAGCCCGTCCAGGAAGGCCCCGCGCTCGCTCACCGTGCCGTCGTCGTAATAGCCCAGGACCGGGCCGTGCAGGCGGTCGTTGGCGTAGCTCTCCCGCCGCATCGGGCGGCCCTGCGGGCTGTGGAACAGCGCCTCGCCCTCGCGCTTGCCGTCGCCGTACTGGAAGACGGCGGCCACCGTGCCGCTCTCGTGGAAAAAGACCGACGGCCCGTTCAAGAGCCCGTCGCGGTAGGTCATGCGGCAGGTCGGGCGGGCATTGGCGTAGAAGGTCGTCAGTCCGTGCTGCACGCCGTCCACATACTCGGCGACCTGGATCAGGGCGCCGCCGGGGGCGTAATTGCGCACCTCCCCGTGCAGCTTCCCGGCGCGCAGCCGGGCGCGGAGGATCGGGTGTCCATCGTCGCCGTAGGCGGTGTAGAGGCCGTGGAACTGTTCGTCGCGCATCTCGCCGCTGCGCACGATGCGGCCCTGCTCGTCGCGCTCCTCCACCGGCTGGGGATCGGATGCAGCGTGGTCGGCTGTCTCAGCGGCCATCTCAGTTCACCTTCACCAGGGTGCCCTTGACGGTCAGGATGCCGCCGGCGCTGACCTCGCCCATGCCCTGGGCCTTCAGCGCGGCGGACAGCCCTTCGGCGGACAGGGCGAGGCCGGCTTTCAGGTTCATGCCCATGCTGGCCTTGATGTCCATGCCCATGCCCGACTTGATCTCCATCGCCATGCCGGATTTGGCGTTGAAGGCGCCGCCGGCGTCGAGTTTCATGTCCGTGCCGGACTTGACCCCGACCTCGCCGGAGGTGGCCGTCACCTTCACCGACTTGCCCTTGATGACCACGTCGCCGGTCACGTCGATGGTCAGGTTGCCCTTCACGGTCAGGGTGTAGTCGCCGTCGGCCTTGTGGATGAAGTCGGCCTTGTTGGTGTGGGTCTCGTTGCCTTTCACCGTCACGGCGCGCGTGCCCTTCGCGACGTCGTGCGTCTCGTTGCCTTCCGACACGGTGATGCTGTGATCGTTCTTCACGGTCAGCTTGCGGTCGTGCTGGATGTCGATGGTGCTGTCGTTCTCGACCGTCTCCACCTCGTCGTGCTTCACGAGGCGGGTCACGTCGTTCAACACCTCGACGTTCATGTCCTTCTGGGCGTGAACGAAAATCTCCTCGGCGTCGGCCTTGTCCTCGAAGCGGATCTCGTTGAATTTGCCGGTGCCGTTCTTCGAGGTCTGGGTCTTGATGGTGCTCTTGGTCGAATCGTCGGGCAGCGTGTAGGGCACGGTCTGCTCCGCGTTGTAGACGGAGCCGGTGACCAGCGGGCGGTCTGGGTCGCCGTCGAGGAAGGTCACCACCACCTCCTGCCCGACGCGGGGGAAGAACATGATGCCGTAGTTCTTGCCCGCCCAGTTCTGCGCGACGCGGACCCAGCAAGAGCTTTTCTCGTCCTTCTTGCCCAGCCGGTCCCAGTGGAACTGCACCTTGATGCGCCCGTACTTGTCGAGCCAGATCTCCTCCCCGCTCTTGCCGACGACGATGGCGGTCTGGGTGGAGTGGATGCGCGGCTTCACCGCCGTGTCGAGCGGGCGGAAGGGCAGGTCCGGCGGGAAGGCGGTGAAATGGGCGTTGAAATGGCCGCTCGCCCCGTCGATGCGCACGGAATACAGGACATACTCGGCGTTCAGGTCGCTCTTGCTGTGGCCGGACACGGTGATGCGCGTCCCGGCCTCCAGCGACCGGCATTCGCCGCTGCCGCGCACCCGGCGTCCGGGGAAGGCCAGCGCCTGCTGGCGCAGCTTGGCCATCGCCTCGCCATCCGACGAGGTGGTGTGGCGGCCCATGTAGTCGCTGACCGTGCCGAATCCCGACGCGCCCTCCGCCGTGGCGTAGAGGTCGGTCGAGGGGGTCTCGAAATGGTAGCCGTCGATGCCGTAGCTCTTGGTCGTCACCCGCCGCTCGACACTGAGACCGTTCAGCACATGGTCTTCGTCGTCGTGCCCTTCGGTGTTGCGGTACTCGAAGGTGTCGAGCAGCGGGCTCTTGGCGAAGGCGTTGGCCCCGTCGCCCAGCACCAGCGTGTGCTTCCCGTCCTCATGCGCGAAGTAATAGAAGATGCCTTCCTCTTCGAGCAGACGGGCGACGAAGTTGTAGTCGGTCTCGCGGTACTGCACGCAATATTCGCGCTTGGCGTAGGTGCCGGTCAGCGATTTCTTGAGGTCGGTGTAGCCGGCGCCCTTGCAGACCTCCTCGACGATCTCCGGGACCGTCTTCTCCTGGAAGATGCGGCAGTCGCCGGAATGGGTCAGCATCCACAGCCAGGGGTGAAGCTCCGCCTCGTAATGGGCGACCTGGCCGCGGTCGTCGACGTGGGTCAGCTCGATCCGGCCGACGATGGCGTTGATGTAGCGCACCGTCTCCTGGTCGCCGAGCGTGATGGCGACGGTCACCGCCTTGCCGACGACGCGGTCGAAGGCGATGTCCTCGTCCGACGAGATCATGGTGATGCGGTAGGTGAATAGCGACGACAGCCGCTCCTCCCCCACGATGGTGCGCAGCGCCAGCGCGTCCGCCCCCAGCGGGGTGGTGATGGACAGATACTGGCCGTCCTGGGAAAAGCGCTTCGCCATCCTCGCCGCTCCCCGCTCAGGCCGCCGTGCCGTCCACGCTGACGGTGAAGCGGCCGTCCGCGCCGTGGTCCACGGTGATGCGGCCCACCGGCTGGCCGGCGGCGACGCGGTCGAGGATGCGGATCGCCACCTCCGGCACCACGAACTCCGACAGCAACGTGTCGATCATGCGCGCCCCGGCGTCGGAGTTCAGCGCCCGCAGCACCAGCGCCTCCACCGCCGCGTCGGTGACGGCCAGCTCGGCGCCGCGGTTGCCGGCGGTGCGGCGTTGCAGCTTGTCCAGCTTCATCGTCACGATGCTGCGGATCTGCGCCTCGCTCAGCGGGTAGTAGGGCACGACGGACAGGCGGCCGAGGAAGGCCGGGCGGAAGCGGCGGCGCAGCACGTCGGAAATGGCGGCCAGCCCCTCTTCCCGCGCCTCACCGATGCGCCCGGCGTCGAGCGCCTCGCGGCCCAGAGCGAACAGCTCGGTGTCGCCGAGGTTGCTGGTCAGCAGGATCAGCGTGTTGCGGAAGTCCACCTCCACGCCCTCGCCGTCCTCCAGCACGCCCTTGTCGAAGACCTGGTAGAACATGTCCAGCACGTCGGGGTGGGCCTTCTCGACCTCGTCCATCAGCACCACGGCGTGGGGGCGGCGGCGCACCGCCTCGGTCAGCACGCCGCCGCTGCCGTAGCCGACATAGCCCGGCGGTGCGCCGCGCAGGGTGGCCACGGCGTGGGCCTCCTGATACTCCGACATGTTGATGGTGATCAGGCTGTCCTCGCCGCCGTTCAGCAGTTCGGCGAGCGCCAGGGCGGTTTCGGTCTTGCCGACGCCGCTTGGGCCGCTCAGCAGGAAGACGCCGATGGGGCGCTGCGGCTCGCCCAGACCGGCGCGGTAGCCGCGCACGGCCCGCGCGATGGCCTGGAGCGCCTGCGGCTGGCCGACGACGCGGGCGGCCATGCGGTCCTCCAGAGTGGCGACCACCTCCAGATCATCCTTGGACATCGAGCCGACCGGGATGCCGGTCCAGTTCGACACCACGGCGGCGACCACGGCACCATCCACCCGGTGCGGGACCAGCGGGCTGTCGCCCTGGATCGCTTTCAGCTTCTCCATGGCCGCGGCGGCCTCCACCGCGTGGCCGGCCTTCAAGGCAGCCTCCACCGCATCGACCAGATCGCGCTCGCGCCTCCAGCGCTCGTCCAATGTGGCCTTCTCCAGGGCCAGCGCGCCGCGACGTTGCGAAATCTGCGTCAGGCGGGCGTGGTGGGCGGTGCCGGGTTCGGCTTCCAGCCGCTCCGCCTCGCGGGCCAGGATGACGTCCTCGCGCTCCATCGCCTCGATGGCCTCGGGCTTGGAACTGCGGGCGATGGCGACGCGGGCGCAGGCGGTGTCGAGCACGCTGATCGCCTTGTCGGGCAACTGGCGGGCGGGGATGTAGCGGGCGGACAGGGCCACGGCGGCGGCGATGCCGTCGTCGAGCACGCGGACCCCATGATGCTCCTCGAAGCGGCGGACGAGGCCGCGCAGCATGGCCGCCGCCGCCGTCTCGTCCGGTTCCGGCACCGAGACGGGCTGGAAGCGGCGGGCCAGCGCCGGGTCCTTTTCGAAATACTTCTTGTACTCGGCCCAGGTGGTGGCGGCGATGGTGCGGAACTCGCCGCGCGCCAAGGCGGGCTTCAGCAGGTTGGCGGCGTCGCCCTGGCCGGCGGCCCCGCCGGCGCCGATCAGCGCGTGCGCCTCGTCGATGAAGACGACCATCGGCACGGGGGAGGCCGAGACCTCCTTGATGATCGACTTCAGCCGGTTCTCGAACTCGCCCTTCACCCCGGCCCCGGCCTGGAGCAGGCCGAGGTCGAGCGTGCGGATGACCATGCCGCGCAGCGGCGGCGGCACGTCGCCCTCGGCGATGCGCAGGGCCAGCCCCTCGACGATGGCGGTCTTGCCGACGCCGGGGTCGCCGACCAGGATCGGGTTGTTCTGGCGGCGGCGCATCATCACGTCGATGACCTGCCGGATCTCGCGGTCGCGCCCGATCACCGGGTCGATCTTCCCGGCCTTGGCCTGGGCGGTCAGGTCCTGGCTGTACTGGTCCAGCATGGCCCGCCCGTCCGACGCGGCGGAGACCGGAGCGGCGGCGGGAGAGGATTCGGATGCGGCGGCGGACGGTCCGCCTTCTTTCAGGACGCGCACCAGCTCCGGCAGGTCGGACGCGGTGCGCTCGCGCGGCAGGGCGAGCAGGGAGGGGGCGGACTCCGTGACCACCGCCCGCACGGAATCGCAGGCGACCGCGGCCCAGAGGATGGCCGGCAGAAGGATCTGCGGGCTGTCCAGATGGGTGACGGAGATCAGCAGTGCCGTCTCCAGCATCTCCGGAACGCGGGGGGAGAAGGCCGGGGTGCGGCTGTTGCCGCGGCGGATGCGGTCCAGCGCGGCTTCGAGTTCCGTTTCCAGCCGGCCCGCCTCGACGCCGTAATGGCGCAGGATGCCGGCGACGGTGGCGTCCTTCAGCCGCAGCAGCGCCAGCAGCACATGCTCGGCCTCGACGTCGTAATGGGTCTGCGAGACGCACAGCGCGGCGGAGCGTTCGAGGACCTTGCGCCCGTCGCGGTCGAGCTTTCCGATGAGGGACTTGATGTCGGCGGTCACGGGACGGCTCCCTGGGGTGACGTTGCGGGCGGGGCGGGGTCAGGTGCTTGTGAAGTCCCCTCTCCCCCCTGGGGAGAGGGTTAGGGTGAGGGGGGTGCGCTTGTTGGTACGTCCGGCACAAGCGCGACCCCCTCACCGGCCCTCCGGGCCACCCTCTCCCCGCTTTCGGCGGACCAAAGGTCCGCCTGTCGCGTCAGCGCAAACTTCGTTTGCGCGTGAGCGGGGGGGAGAGGGTTGAAGGGGGCGGGGTCGAGGGTCAGGCGCCCGTCCTTCAAGTTGGGGCGGCCCGGCGCCCGCAGCCAGGAGGTCCAGCCGAGGCGGCTGCCCTCCGGCGGCTTGGTGGACAGGCGCGTTGGCGGCACCTTCGTGGCTTCCAGCACCAGCACGATACGGAAGTCCATGCCGTCCCCGGTGTGGAAGCGGGCGAGCGCGCAGAGCGTCTGGTGATGCCGCCCATCGGGCAGGAACTCGCGGAAGCGCTCAAGGCTGTCGAGCGTCAGTTCGATGGCGTAGCAGCTCTGCTGGTCCCAGACGCGGCGGCCCAGCACGACCGTGCGGCCGAGGCTGTTGTTGCGCGCGCCGAAGCCGCCGCCGATACGGGTCCGGCTCTCCTCGTCCAACGGCAGCCAGCGCCCGACGAAGCTCTCCACCCGCACCTTGACCCGGAAGACGGCGCCGAGGATCGCTTCCAGCCCGGCCGACGAGCGGCGGCGGTTTCCGAGGATGCCGGAGAAGGCCAGCAGCATGCGGTCGGGGGTGCCGGGCAGGCGCTGTTCCAGGCCGGGCGTGCCGATTCCGGCCAGCGCGCGCAGCACGCGGGCCATCAGGGTGCGTTCGGGGTCGCGCTCCAGCAGGGGCAGGCTGCCCTGGCGGGTGCGGTAGAAGATCGACATCAGGCGGTGGTTGAAGATGTCGTAGAAGGCCGAGCCCGCCGTGTCGCGCCGCGCCGCCCGCTCGACGAGCAGTTCGGTGGCGACGTAAGGCAGGGGGCCGTTGATGCCCGCCACGCCCAGCACGGGAGAACGCACGACGCCGCGCCCGTCCTCGGTCCGCCGCGCCTCGACGACGTCGCTGGCGGGGAAGACGAAGCTGGGGTCGTGCTCGATGCGGACGGCCTCCTGCTCCGGGTCGATGCCGGTGCCGAGCGGCGCGTAGCCGGGGGCGGCGCGCTCCAGCAGGGCGATGGCCTGCAGCAGGTCGAAGCCCCAGGGCTCGGCCTCCAGCCGGTCGATCAGGGCGGGAGGCGGGGACGCGCGGTCCGTCACAGGACCGGCTGGCTGCCGGCAAGGCGCGACCATGCCTTCCACACCCCTTCCCGTTGCACCGAGCGCAGCTGAAGCTGGGCGAAGGCGTTGACGTTGACGTAGAGCCCGAGGAAGCGGCTGAGCACGCCGCCGAAGACCAGCGGGCTGGCGCCGACGAAGTTCCGCTCGTCCAGGGCCACCGTCACCTCCAGCCCGCGCACGAAGCCGCGCCAGGCGTCCTGCCCCATGCGGTGCAGCACCGGGCGGGAGGACAGGCCCTGCACGCCGCGGATCTGGTGCTGGGCGGACGGGTCGTCGGGCGCATGCAGCAGCAGGATCGATTGCAGGGCGCGCAGCCCCTCGGCGTCGCCGGTCAGGCTGAGATGGTTGACCGAAAGGTGCGAGATCAGTTTCCAGGCCGAGGAACCGCCCGCCGGGGCCGGGCGGCCGGGCGTCGGCTTGTGCAGGCAGCGGATGGTGGCGATGGGGGCGGATTCCTCGATCATCAGCGCGGCCCCCGCCGGCACCTGCTCCGCCAGTGCGCGGTTGGTGCAGAGCGTGCGCACCAGAAGCGTCTCGTCCGCCGGGTCGGTCGGCGTCAGGTCGAGGTGGTGCAGGCTGAGATGGATGTCGGTGCCCGGCACGTCCTCCCGCTGGGTCGGCTCGTGGGCGGCCAGCCAGAAGCCGCGCGGCTCCGTCTCGGCCTCGGCGTGCTGGTGGGAGAAGAGGGGGACGTAGCGGTGGTGCATGCCGTCGCCGTCGCGCAGGCCGCTGACCTCCAGAATCGAATGGACCTCGGTCGTGCGCTCGCGCAGGGCGTCGGGGACGACACGGTAGGCGGTGCGCCGGTGGTTCAGCCGGATCGGCTCCGCCGTGCGGTTGAACAGATTGACGATGGGCGTGCAGCCGAGGACGAAGCTGTCCTTGCGCAGGGTCAGCCGGTTGGGCAGCGGGCGCGACATGGCGATCAGGATGTCCACCACCTCCCCCGACAGCCGGCCCTGGGGAAGCGGCAGGTCGTAGAAGTCGAACTTCTGCGGAAACTCGAAGTATTCCTGGAGCAGGCCGTAGGCGGGCTGGGCGTGCTTGGGATGGGGCAGCACCGTCTCGTCCGGGCCGAAGCCCACGGGGGCGATCAGGTTCTCGCCGCGCAGCCGCACCGGCGGCTTGCCGGGCTGGACGTAGGCGATCTCGACCACGCCGCATAGGAACAGCTCGTGCAGGGCGGAGGTGAGGATCGTCTCGCCGTCGATGAACAGGCGCAGCTTGTCGATCGGCAGATTCTCGAAGGACTGGTTGCGCGTCTCCAGCCGCAGCCGCAGCACCGAGGCGGTGGCGGCGCCGTCGAGGAAGTCGTAGCGGTCCGCCGGTTCCACCGCGGCGTCGGTCACCGCGACCGGCCACAGCGTCACGTCGTAGGCGGTGCGGAAGCGGCAGCGGATGTTGTCCTCGGCCACGGCGTGCAGCGGGGTGCCGCGCGGCACGCGGAATCCGCCGGTCAGCCGCCCCTCGCCGGGCGTCGGCTCCATCCGCGCGATGCCCATGGCCGGGATCGGCGCGATCATCTGCGGGTGCAGGATGCCCAGCAGCGCCTCGGAGAAGCGCGGGAACTCGCGCTCCAGATTCAGTTGCAGGCGACCCGACAGGAAGGCGAAGGATTCGATCAGCCGCTCGACGTTCGGGTCGGCGGCCTGATCCGGTCCCAGCGCCAGCCGGCGCGCGATCTTGGGATAGCTGCGCGCGAAGGCTTCGCCCGCCCGGCGGACGTAGAGAAGCTCGCGTTCGTAATGGTCGAGGAGATCCTCGCGCCGCATCCTGGTGCGTCCTTTCAGCCGGACTGGCTTGGCTCGGTGGCGGCCGGGCCGCGCAGGCCCACGTCGAACTCCAGCCGTTCGGTGACGGTGCCCGCCACGACCTCGCCGGAGATGCTGGTGACCATGGTGCCGCGCCCGGTTCCGGCGCTGACGGTCACCCGCGGGCGCTTCAGCCGCGGCTCGAAATCGATGATGGCCTGGCGCACCATCCGCTCCACCTGACGGCGGTCGGCGTCGGAGGCGGCGTCCAGATGCGTGATGTCGGAAATCCCATAGTCCAGCGCCGTTCCGCCAAGGTCGGGGCGGCGCGTGCCGGTGCTGCGGCTGTCGAGGATGCGCGCGACCTCGCGCCGGATGGACGCCTTGAGGTCGGGCATGGACAGCACCGTGGCGGACGGCTCGTCGCCTGTCGGCTGGTCCGGTTCGAAATCGATCAGCCGTTCGAACAGCAGCGACCGTCCGCCGGTCATCGTCTTGGGCTGGGTCATCGCCGTGTCCGTTGGGGGCTTCAGTTCCTTCTCCCCCTGGGGAGAAGGTTAGGATGAGGGGGGTGTGCTTTTGCTGGACGTGCCGACACGCACAACCCCCTCACCCAACCCTCTCCCCAGGGGGGAGAGGGCTTCCGGCAAGCGTGGAGAATTAGCTGTCGGAGACGGTGCCCTTCAGCAGGTTGAACTTCACGCCGCCACCGCCCTCGTGCTTCTGCTCCTCGGTGTAGCGCTTGTAGGTCCAGTAGATCTCGGTGGCGTTGATCTCGATGGTCTCGGTCGTGTCGCCCTCGTTGACGCTCAGGCTGTGCTTGGCGATCAGCGGGTTGGTCAGCTCGATCGTCAGGAACTCGCCCCACTGGTGGGTGTCGCCGATCGGCTTCAGGCAGTGGATGGTCCACTGCTTCTTGGCCGTGTCGGAGTTGGCCGAGCGCAGCAGCAGCGAGATCAGCTTGGGCGAGGCCCGGTCCCACTTGCGCTCAAGCGTGATGTTCTCGACCTTCGGGGTGTGGACCGTACGGCGGGCGTTGGTCGACACTTCCATTTCGACGGTCATGTCCTGCGACAGGGATTCGCACAGGATCATGTCCTTGAACACCACGCCCCCGGCGATCTCCACCGCGGACTCCCCCTGGACGTTGGGGATATCGAGAATGATCATAGACATGCGGATTTACTCCGGACGATGCGTTCGGGGGGAGGGGATCAGGCTTCCGGCGCCGGCAGTTCGGCGACCATGCGGATGGAGGCCGACAGCTCTTCGAGCTGGAAATGCGGACGCAGGAAGATGTTGGCGCGGTAGACGCCCGGACGGCCCGGCACGTCGTAGACGTCGATGCGGGCCTCGCGCAGCGGGAAACGGGCCTTCGTGCCCTGCGACGCCTCGTCGTCCAGAAGGACGTAGTTGGCGATCCAGGTGTTCAGGTGGTCCGTGATGTTGTTGCGCGTCAGGAAGGCGCCGATCTTGTCGCGCAGCATCACCTTCAGGTAATGGGCGAAGCGCGACGACACCAGCATGTACGGCAGCATCGCGGAGATGCGGGCGTTCGCGTTGGCCTCGTCGGTGTTGTAGACCTTCGGCTTGTTCGTGGTCTGGCCGCTGAAGAACGCCGCGTAATCCGTGTTCTTGCAGTGGACCAGCGAGATGAAGCCGAGGTCGTTCAGCTCCTTCTCGCGGCGATCGGTGATGGCGATCTCCGTCGGGCACTTCAGGGCGACGTCGCCCTCGTCGGTCTTGAAGGTGTGGCTGGGCAGACCCTCGACCTTGCCGCCGCCTTCCACGCCGCGGATGGCCGCGGTCCAGCCATGCTTGGCGAAGCTGTCGGTGATGCGCGCGGCCAGCGCCCAGGAGGCGTTGCCCCACAGGTACTTGGAGTGATCGCGCCCGTCGGTGTCCTCGACGAAGTTCATGCCTTCGACCGGAACGGTGTTCGGGCCGTAGGGCAGGCGCATCAGGACATGCGGCATGGTCAGCGAGACGTAGCGGGAGTCTTCCGACGAACGGAAGGACCGCCACTTCACCATCTCGGCCGTCTCGAAGATCTTCGACAGGTCGCGCGGAGCGCCCAGCTCGCCGAAATTCTCCATGTCGAACATCGCCGGCGACACGGCGCTGATGAACGGCGCGTGGGCGGCGGCGGCGAGGTTCGACATCTTCTCCAGCAGGGAGATGTCCTGCGGATGGCGGCCGAACTCATAGTCGCCGACCAGCATGCTGTAGGGCGTGCCGCCCAGCGTGCCGTACTCGGCCTCGTAGACCATCTTGAACATGGCGCTCTGGTCGAACTCGACCGCGCTGTCCAGGTCCTTCTGGAGGTCCTTGCGCGAGACATTGAGGACGCGCAGCTTCAGCGTCGTCGAGGTCTCGGTGTTCATGACGAGGTAGTTGAGGCCGCGCCACGTCGCTTCCAGCTTCTGGAAGTCGGGGTGGTGCATGACCTCGTTCAGCTGGTCGCTGATCAGCTCGTCGATCTGCGCGATGCGCTGGTTGATCGCCTCGACCACGTCGATGGCGGAGGCGTCGCCGGTCTCGGCGAGGACCTGGTCGACGAATTCGGTCAGAAGGTCGCGGGCGTAGGGCCGCTGGCCCTCTTCGCGCGCCATCTTGCCTTCGACCATCATGCGGTCGAGCAGGGACAGACTGGCGGCGCTCTCAACGGACGTTTCCGTGCTCACCTGTTCGCTCCGTGAAGGGGGTTCTGGTTGGGCTTACCGGGAGGGGGGATCAGGCGGGCTCGCCCGCGGGCTCGCCGGCCGGGGTGCCGGCCACCGGGCCGAGGAGCTTCTTCAGCTCGTCCTGCTGTTCGGTGCTGGTGATGACGTCGTTCAGCAGGCCGTTCAGCTCGTCGTTGCCGTCCAGCTTGGCCAGCAGGTCCGACAGCTTCTGCCGGGCTTCGAACAGGCGGCTCAGCGTCGGCACCTGCTTCAGCACCTCCACCGGCTGGAAATCGTCCATGTGGCGCATGTTCAGCAGGATGTTCAGCTTGCCGCCGTCCTCCTGCAGCTTGTTGTCCACCTGGAAGGCGAGGCGCGGCGCCGTGGCGGCCATCACGTCGTTGAAGTTGTCGCGGTCGATCTCGACGAACTTGCGCTCCTTCAGCTTGGGAAGGGGCTTCTCCGGCTTGCCGCTGAGATCGGCCAGGATACCGACCAGGAAGGGCAGTTCCTTCATCTCCTGGGCGCCACCGGTGTGGACCTCGTAGGTGAGCTTCACCCGCGGCGGGCGGACGCGCTCCAGCTTCTTCTGACTGCTCTCGCTCATATCTGACGACCTCATAGGGTTGTGCGCGTCGCGCGCCGGCTGTCGAGCTTCGCCATCATTCGAAAGGCACCCCTGTCGAGGCCAGTCGAGATGGACCCCAATTGGACGACATCGCCCCGGAACACCTCCGTTTCGGAGGGAATGTCCGGCATACGAAGCATCGCCCGCTCAGCTTCGAAGGTGCTGCAAGAGGAAGTTGCGGGCCTCCAGCAGTTGACTCATCCGCTCGGCGCTGGACAGCAGGCCGGTGTCGGGGTGGAAGATCGGGGCCAGCGTGCGGAAGCGGCTGTTCACCACCTGCGGGTCGAGGCCCCATTCATGGGTGAAGCCCAGCACGTAGGTGGCCTGCCAAGGCTTGCGGATCGGCTGGCGCAGCGGGCGGAAGGCCAACGTCTCCAGCGCCGCAGTCAACTGCTCCAGCCGCAGGCGGCAGCGGCTCATCTCGCTTTCCACGGCGTTCAGCTCGCCCGCGGTGATGAGGTGCGCGCCGTCATCGTTGCCGATGGTGGCGGCGACCCAGGCGGCCTTGCGCACGGTCGCCGCGTCCAGCGGCGTGGCGTGGCGTACGCGCAGCTTCGGCACCACCCGCACGCGGCGGGTGCCGCCGCTCTTCAGCGTCACGGTGCGGTGGGAGACGTCCACCGGCTCGGGGCTGCCGGGATCGGGCAGATGGGTCAGCGCCTCCGGCCCGACCAGCGTCAGACAGGAGCGGATCAGGGCGGGCACCGTCATGCCGCGCGCCGCCGCCGCGGAATTCACGGCGGCGAAAAGGGCATGCTGACAAGGTGCTGTGATGGTGGGCAAAGGGCCTCCGGGTACGCACGGCGGTATTGCCCCGCAAGGTGTGCGATGGCGGCCCGCCGCGGAACGCCTTGTTGGTCCACTCCCGGAGTCACGCCGCCGGAACTGCGTCCGTTGCGGAGCGAAGGCGGTCAGACGCCTTTGCCGCCGCGGATTTCCTCCATCACGGCGCGGATGCCGGTTTCCAGCGCCCGGACACGGCGGCGCTGCCGCTCCTCCCGCCGCAAGGCCTCCTGCGCCTCGCCGCGCAGACGGTCCACCTCCTCGACCAGCGAGGGGGCGACGGTGCCGCGGTCGGTGTAGAACAGACCGATCTGGATGACGTCGTAGAGGGAGGTCCCGGCGGGCATCAGCCGCTCCAGCGCCGAGAGGGCGGCCAGCCGCTCGCCGGGGGAGTCGCTGCGCAGCCGGGCGAGGATCGCGTGCAGGCGGGCATCCCGGTTCATGATGGCCGGTTCATGATGGAGCGCGTCCTCTCTGATTGGCCGGTCTGGTCGGCCGGTCTGGTTGGCCGGGCAGTATCGCAGGGGCCGGGGAGCGGCAAAAGCAGATCAGACCAAGTTGGGCCAATCTGAACGGGATGCCCCCGTGGAAAGCCGCTATAGCCGGACCCTGGGAGGCTGGCCATGCTCTACGGTTTCGGGCGTCTGGCGCTTGTGTTGTGGCTGTGCGCCGTGGGCGGGCAGGCGTTCACCCTGTTCGCCTTTCACAACGCGGTGGCGGAGGCACACACGGCGGAAATCGCCGCGCGCGCGTCGGCGCTGGCCAGCCGCGTGGCGGCCAGCGCGGCGGAGCGCGCCGCCATCGGCTTTCCGCTTGCCGACCAGAACGACCTGCAAAGGCTGATCGAGGTAGCGTCCACCGGTGGCGGTGGTGTGCGGCTCTATGTGGTGGACCCGCGCGGGACCGTGCTGTTCGCCACCGCCCAGGCGGCGGGAACACCGGTGCCCGCCTCCTGGATGGGGGGCGCCGCGGGGCTGCCGGCGGAGCCTTGGGACCTCGCGGACCGCGACGGCGTGCTGGTCGGCGTGCCGGTGGCCGACGCGCTGGGCAAGCCCGCCGGCGCCGTGCTGGGCCTCGCCCCGCAGCAGGACGCGCGGGTGGAGGTTCTGGCCGCGCTGCGCGAGACGGCGACGGTCACCGCCGTCTTCCTCGCCGCCATCGGGCTTCTCGCCGTTCTGGGCACGCGGCTTCTGCTGTCCGGCGTCTGCCGGTCCGTTCTGGAGCGGACGGCCTTTTACGCCGCCGAGGCGCGGCAACTTCAGGCCGACGCGCCCGCCGCCGTCGCGGTGGGCGATCCGGCGCTGTCCGCCGTCCTGGCCGGGCTGCGCGCGGCGGAGACCGAGGCCGCCCGCATCGATGGGGAGGTGCTGCGATGACCCGCCCGGCGACGCTGTTCCCCCAGCGCGGCGTGTTGCGGCGCTTCATCCCGCTGATGGCGGTGGTGGTGGTGGTGCCCTGGCTCGCCACGCTGGCGGCGGCGCTGATCGCCGCGGCCGGGCTGGCCGACCGGGGAACCGCTTCCCGCGCCGAGATCGTCGGGACGGGCATCGCCCATGACCTGGAGAAGGCGCTGGCCCTCGGCCTGCCGCTCGACCGCATGGCCGGGATGGACGATTATCTGGGCGAGGCCGGCGCGGTCTTCCCGGAGATCAAGCTGATCCTGGTGGTGGACGGCGCCGGCCGTCCCTTGTTCCAGAAATCCGACGCGGCGCGGCCCGACCTGTCGGTCCGGCTGGTGCCGGCGGAAACCGACTGGTCCGCCCTGGGGCTGGTCCTGCAACGCTTTCCCATTCGACAGGGTGCCGCGACGGCGGGTGAGGTCCTGCTGGGCCGCAGCGCCGTGGCGCAGCCGGCCAACGCGCCGCGCATCCTGATCGACTTCGCGGTGGCGCTGAGCATCGCGCTGGCGCTCGGCGGGCTGGCGCTGCGCACCATGCTGAACGCCCAGGTGATGGCGCCGCTGCGGCTGGCGGCCTCGCTGGAGGCCAACCTGGCGCGTTCCGCCTACGACCGCATCGCCCCGCCGGTGGAGCAGAGCCTGATCGGCACCCTGCTGGCCGAGATGAACCGGGTGGTGACCGGGGTGAACGACCGCTTCGCCCGCCTGCGCAGCTATCTGGCCGAGGTGCGCGACCTCAGCTTCAACAAGGACGCCGCGGCGGAGGTGGCGCCGCTGATCGAACGGATCGAGCGGCTGGGCCGCTTCTCGCCGGATCGGCTGACCGCGCTGGCGCCGCCGGACGCCGGGTCGTTGCCCTACGCCACCGCCTTCTGCGCCGGCGTGGGGGCGGCGGTCGCCGCAGCCATGGCGGCGCGCCACCTGCCGCCGGGCGTGGCGCTCGGCGGGGTGGTTCTGGGCATGGCCGCGGCGGTTCCGCTCGCCCTCGCGCTCGGCCGCCGCGCACCCGTCGCGGGAGCGCTGGCGCTGGGCGGTTGGGCACTGTTGACCGGACTGGGCGACGGGGCTGCGGTCTGGTTGACCAGCGTTGTGCTTGGCGGGGCGGTGCTGGGCGGGCTTGCCGCGGCGCTTCCCTTCCAGTCGGCGCGTCCCGCCGCGGAAAGCCTGCGCGCCGGGCCGGCGGTATCCGCCGCCGGTGGTCTGGTCGCCGGTACGGGGCTGTCGGTTCTGTGCATCGGCGGTGGCGTGCCGACTGTTCTTATGGCCGGAGCGGTGCTGTCGGGGGTGGCCGGCCTGCTGGCCGCCGTCCGGCTGGAGCGGCGGAGCGGTCTGACGCTGCCGCGCGTGACCCTCCGCGCTTTGCTGGCGGTGGACCGCTGGTGGGTGGATGGGACGGTGCGGCCCAAAGGCTGGGGCCTATGGCTGGTCACGGCGCTGGCCTTGGCGGTGTTGAGCCGGGCCGACGGCAGCGGGGCGATGGACGCCCGCCGGGTTTCGGAACTTTTCTGGCTGCACGCCACCCCGGCTTGGCTGGCCGCGGCGCTGGTCGCGGTGCTGGTGCCTCAGGGGGCGGCGACGCTGGTGGGTTTGGGCGCGACGGCGGTGGTTGGGCTTCTCCTGGCGCTTGGCCCGGTGGAGCCGGGAACGGCCGTCGCGCTGGGCGCCGCCGCGGCGCTTGGCGCCGGCCATGCGGGCTTCGCGGCGTCCGGGAATTGGGAGGGGCTGACCGGGGTCCGCGCCGCGCTGACCCTGGCCGGGACGTTCGGCGTGCTGTGGCTGTCCGGCGGGAGCAACACGGTGGTGGCCGCCGGAACGCTGCCCTCCCTCGCCTTGCTCGCCGGGATCGCCGCGTTGCCGCCGCTGACGCTGGCCCTGTGGCGCCACGCCGCGCCGCGCCGGCGCGTTCCGGTCGAAGGGGAGGCCGCGCGATGACCGGTCTTCGCCAGCGCATGACGGTGGCCGCCGCCTCGGTGGTCCTCGCCGTGCTCGTCACCTCCGCGGTCTTCGCCCTGCTGCGCATCGAGAGCGGGGCCACCCGCCACGCCGAGGACGAGGGGCGGATGACCCTCCGGCTGTGGGAAGGGCTGCTCGACCAGTCCGCCGCCGCCGCTCGGGTGGCGGTCGGCGATCCCCGCCTCACCGACGCCTTGGAGCGCGGCAACGCCGCGGCGGTGGCGGAGCGGCTCGGCGCTCTGGGCTTCACGGCGGCAACGGTGATCAACGGCGCCGGGCAGACCCTGCTCGCCATCCCGGCCGACCAGCCGATCCGCCTTCTCGACGAGCGGCGCATCGGGCAGGTGCTGGCCCGCAACGACACGCAGGACGGGCTGGTTCTGACCGGCGGTGCCGCGCAGCTTCTGCTCGCCCGCCCCCTCGGCGCGCAGCGGCCGGCCGACCGGGCGCTGGTCGCCACCCGTCCGCTGACCGGCAGCCTGGAGGCGCTGGCCGGCATTCTCGGCGGCTCCGCCTTCCTGATCGGCAGCGACGGCGCATTGTATGGCCACGCCGGACCGCTGGCCTGGGCGGACGTGCGTCCCGCCGCTGAGCGCGGCGAGGAGGTGCAGGCGACCATCGGCGCCCGCGGCTACGGCGTGCGCAAGCTGCGCCTGCCCAAGGTGGCCGGCACGGAGGGGGACGGCACGCTGTACCTCGTCACCGTGCGCGAGACCACGCTGGCCGCCATGGCCGACAGCCTGCTCGACAGCTCGGCCATCCTGGTGGTGCTGATGGTTCTGGTGGCGGGGACGCTGGGGCTGGACTGGTATTTCCGGCGCATCTTCACGCCGGTCTACGCCTCGATGTCCGCCCTGTCGGCCCTGGCGGCGGGGGACACCGGCGTCGCCGTGCTGGGAGCGGAGCGCACCGACGAGGCCGGGCAACTCGCCCGCACCGTGGAGGTCTTCCGCAGCCGCAGCCGCGCGCTGCGCGACGCCGAGGAGCGGCGCGCCCGCCACTGGCTGCGCCAGCAGTCCTTCATCCGCCGCCAGATGCTGCGTCTGTCCGAAACCCTGCCGGAGCAGGGGCGGCGGGAGCTTCTCGCCGACCTCGCCCGCATCGAGGCCGCCTCGGAGGGCAAAACGCCCTGCGCGCGCACCGACGATCCCGGCGCGCTCGCCGTCGCCTTCGAGGTAATGGCGGAGCGCGTGCGCGACCAGCACACCGCGCTCGACGCCATGGTCCGGCAACTCCAATCCGCGCTGGACACCCGCACGGAGCTTCTGGAATTGCAGAAGCAGTTCGAGATCGCCCGGCGCATGCAGGCGGCCATCCTGCCGCCCGACCTGACCTCGGCGCCCGATCTGGAAGCGTCTGGCCTGATGCGTCCGGCGGCGGAGTTCGACGGCAGCTTCTACGACTTCTTCCTGACGGCGGACGGGTCGCTGGCGGTCCTGATCGGGCAGGTGTCTGGCGGCGGGCTGGCGGCGGGCTTCATGACGGTGACGGCGCGCGCCGCCTTGCGGACGCTGGCGGCGGCCGGGCTCGGGCCGGCCGCCTGCCTGACCGGCGCCAACCGGCTGCTGGCGGCGGACAACGCTGCGGGCCTGTCGATCGGCCTCGCCATGGGCATCGTGTCGCCGCGGTCGCGCCGGCTGGTCTTCGCCGCCGCGGGCGTGCCGGAGCCCTTCCTGCTGCGGCGCTTCGGCGATGTGGTGGACCTGCCGGTGGCGGCCAACCCGCCGCTCGGCCTCGACCCCGCGATGACAGCGGTGGAAACCGCGCTCGACCTGCCGGTGCCCTCGACGCTGGTGCTGTGCAACGGCGGGCTGCTGGACGGCGAGAACCGCTTCGGCGTCGCCTTCGGGCGGGCGCGGCTGACCGGCATCCTCGGCAATCTCGACGACCTGTCCGCGGCCAGCGTCACCGCGGCGGTGTCCGCCGGGCTGGCCGAGCATGGCGGCGGCGCCGCGATGGCGGTGGACCGGCTGTGCGTCGCCCTGCGGGTGCGGGCATGAGGGCGCGCGGCATTCTGACCGGCGCGCTCGCCCTGATGGGCGCCCTGCTGGCCGGGCCGGTGGCGGCGGAGGTTGGCCCGATGTCCGAGGGCGGACCGGCGCTGTTCCAGTGCAGCCGCTACCTGCGCAACGGGGAGGCGCTCTACGGCATTCCTCCGGGCATTCTGCACGCCATGAGCGTCGTGGAGTCCGGGCGGGCCGGGATGCCCTGGCCCTGGGCGCTGAACGTCTCCGGCCGCCCGCACTATCCGGCGACGCGGCGCGAGGCGCTGCGGCTGATGCAGGACGGCGAGGGCGGCCTGCGCGGCGACGTGGCGGTCGGCTGCATGCAGATCCACACGCGCTGGCACGCCGGCTCCTTCGCAGGGGGCGAGGACATGCTGGACCCCGCGGTCAACGTCGCCTACGCCGCCCGCTTCCTGCGCGAACTCTACGACCGCCACGGCTCCTGGACGGAAGCGGTGCGCCGCTACCACGCCAGCGATCCGACGGCGCAGGACACCTATCTCTGCCTCGTGCTCGACCGGCGGGTGCGGCTCGGCTACCAGCGCGAGACGGCGGAGATGCGCCGGCTGTGCGGTGGCCCGGAATCGTGAGCGCGAAGCCATGAAGAAACTCCTGGTCGGCGTGCTGGCGCTGCTCCTCCTCCTGGTGGCCTTCGCGGGCGGCTATTTCCTGGCCGGGGGCAGCGTCCCGGGTGCCACGGACGACCCCGCGCCCGCCGAAGCGAAGGCAGCGCCCGCCGCTGTACCGCAGGAGACGGCAAAGGCGGAGCCGGAGACGGCCGCGCCGGCCGCCGTCCCGGTCCGTCCGGTCGCATCCGTCAAGGCGGCGACCGCGCGCTTCTCCATCGAACTCGGCGTCTTCCGCTCCGCCGGAAACGCCCAGGACTTCGCGGCGGCGCTGGCCGGGCGGGGCCTTCCGGTGGAGATCGTCGAGACCATGGACGCCGCCGGGGGGCAGTGGCACCGCGTGCGCGCCGGCGCCTTCGCCGACCGCTGGCAGGCCGAGGCGCGCCGCCCGTCCTTCGAGCGGACCGCCGGGATCGGCGGGGTGGTGGTCGAGGAGCCGCTTCCCGCCGCCCAGCCCGCGAAGGCCGGCGGCGGCGAATGATCCAGTTCGGACCAAGGGGGTAACCCGCCGGATTTGCGGGCTTCTCCGCATGTCGGGGTGGGCTTCCAGTCCATCGCCGCGAGGCCCCCGCGGGACTACGCCAGAACGAACCAGACAGCGCGCGGATTTGGGCCGTCGGGATGCTTCTATCAGGCTGGGCCGCCGCCCTGCGCGGTGGGCGGCCCGACCGATGATTTCTTCCCCAGGAATTCCCGCGATGACCACGATCACGCTCGGACGATGGCAGGTGGCGGCTCTGGCCGCCGGCGTCGCCGTGCTGACCGTCGTGGCCCTGCTGCTGGGCGCGGTGATGGCGGCGCTGATCCTGACCGGCGGCGGTGACACGTCGGTGGCGTCGGTCTCCGCTCCCGCCACCGCCACCGCGGCGCCCGCCGCCGGCGGCGGTGGACTGGGGGCGATGGCGCGGAGCAACATCGCCGACAGCTTCGAGGCCCGCCAGGGCGTGATCGAGACGGCGGACATCTTCAGCGACGAGGCGCGCGGACGGGCGATCTCGGCCACCGAACCGATGACCCGCGGCGCCGCGGACGCGGCCCGCCGCTTCCTGCCCGGCTGGATGGCCGGCACCGCCGCCCACGTCATCGAGAAGACCGGCTACCGCGTCACCGAATTCGCCGGCAACAGCGTGGAGGGCGTCGTCGAGGACACGCTGAACGACCGGCTGGACGCGATGAAGGAGGATGGTGGAGGAAGCAGTCCGGCGCCGGTCCGCCACTACGCCATCGAACTCGGGCGCTTCGCCACCCCGTCCAACGCGGAGTCCTTCGCCGCCGCCGCCGCCCAGCGCGGCGTGCGCGGCACGGTCGATTTCGCGCCGCTGCCGGGCGGCAACGCCCCCTACGCCGTGCGCACCGGACGCTACGCCGCCGCCGACGAGGCCGCCCGCGCTCTCGACGCGCTGACGCGGGCCAACGGCGTGTCCGGAACCGTCGTCACCCTTGCCGAAGCGGGAGAGCGCTGAACGCCATGAGTCCGGTGAACGGAAAACGATTGGGCCCGCGATTGGGAACGGCCGGCGCGCTGGCGCTGGCGCTGCTCGCCGCCGGCTGCGCGGACAAGCCGCGCGCCGCGTTGGACAGCGTGTCCTTCACGGTCGCCCCCGCCGCCAACGACACCACGCCGGTCGCCATCGACCTCGTGTCCGTCCGCGACAAGGCGCTGGTGGACAAGCTGGGCGCGCTGACCGCCGCGGAATGGTTCGGCCAGCGCGAGCAGTCCATGCGCGATCATCCGACCACGCTCGGCGTGACGAGCTGGGAGCTGGTTCCCGGCCAGACGCTGAAGACGGACCTGCCGCCGGGCGAGCCGGCCTGGGCGATCCTGATCTTCGCCAACTATTCCACGCCGGGACCGCACCGCCTGCGCGTGCCGGACACACGAACGCTGACCCTCACCGCCGGGGACAAGGATGTCGAACTGGTTCCGTGATGTTCTTTCCTTTTCCGTGAGGGCCGCATGACCGAGGCGCGCGACATTCCCGACGCCATCGACTGGCATGACGGGATGCTGCTGGCCCCGCAGCATTTCCAGCAGCAGGCGCTGCGGCACGAACGGCAGCTGACCTACCATGTCCGGCAGGCGCGGCCCTTCCATTGGGGCGTCGTCCATCTCCAGGTCGACCGGGTGCAGCTCGTCTCCGGGCTGCTCCAGGTGCGGGAGCTGGAGGCGATCCTGCCCGACGGTCTCGTCGTGGACTACCGCGCCGGGACCGACGAGCCGCTGGAGGTGGACATCTCCGCCTACGCGGACCCGGTGGGGCAGACGCAGATCACCATCCACCTGATCGTTCCCGCCGCCCGCGGCGACCGCGCGCCGGGGCCGGGGGAGACGCCGCGCTACGTCTCGGTCGAGGGCGCGCCCGTCGCCGACCAGCATGGCGGGGAGGAGCTGTCCATCGCCCGGCTGCGCCCGCGGCTGGCGCTGTTCGCCACCACCGGCCCGACGCAGAAGCCGCCGCAGAAGTTCGTTTCCATGCCGATCGCGCAGGCGACCTTCCGCAACGACGCCTTCGTGTTGACCGACTTCGTGCCGCCGGCGCTGACCGTCGCCGCCAACGCGCCGCTCGGCCGGCTGGGGGCGGAGGTGGTGCGGCGCGTGCGCGAGAAGGCGCTGTTCCTGGCCGAGCGCTCCGGCGTCGGCAACGGCAACCCGGCGACCGAGCTGGCCGAGGCCGCGCGGACGGAGATCCGCAGCCTCGTCACCGGCCTGCCGCCGCTGGAGGCGCAGCTCGGCGTCGGCGTCTGCCACCCGTTCGACGTCTACATGTCGCTGTGCACGCTGGCCGGGCATCTGTCGGCCTTCGCCAGCGGCGCCGTGCCGGCCAAGCTGTCGCGCTACGACCACGACGACCCGATGGCGAGCTTCGGCGAGGTGCGCGACTTCATCCTGCGCATGATCGACCGGGTGAAGGAGGGCGTCGCCCGCATCCCCTTCACCTTCGAGGACGGCATGTTCGGGTTGCCGATGGACGAGACCTGGCTGAAGGGCCGGCTGGTCGTCGGCGTGCGCGGCCCGGCCGCGGCTCCGGTCAGCGAGGTCGCCGCCTGGATGGAGAACTGCATCGTCGCCTCCCGCTCCCGGCTGGAGACGCTGTCCGGCCTGCGCGTGAAGGGGGCCGAGCGCGTCGCGCTGGACGACAGCGGCGAGGGTGGGGTGGCCGCCCCGCGCGGCGTGGTGCCGTTCGAGATCAAGGTCGATCCCCGCTACATCGTCCCCGGCGAGCGGCTGGAGATCTGGAATCCGGACTCGCTGGGCAGCCGCTTCCGCCCCGTCGAGATCACCCTCTTCGTCAGCGCCTGAGCCGGGGAATGACCGCCATGCTGCACCGTCGGGATCTGGTCGATCACTTCCTCGCCTTCGCGCGGGAACTCCAGAAACACCGCGCCGCCGTCGGCGCTGCCGGGCGCCCTGGCGCTGCGGCGAAGCCCGAGGGCGCCGCGGGGGAGACGGCGGACAGCCTGCCGGCCTTCCTGACCGAGGACGCCCTGGCGGTCCCGGCGCCACGCGGCGCCGCCGCGGCGGTGCCGGCCCTGGCGCTGGAGCCCGACGCCGAGATCATCATCCGCCGCCTTCAGGAGTTTCTGGAGGCCCAGGCGGTCCAGGTCGGGCGCACCGGCACCGACCTGATGATCAGCCAGCACCGCGAGGCGCAATACGCCATGGCGGCGCTGGCCGACGACCTGTTCATCCACGATGTGGAATGGAATGGGCGGGAGCTGTGGCGCAGCGTGCTGCTGGAGCAGGCGGTGTTCCGCACCCGGCTGGCCGGCGAGCGGGTGTTCGACCGGATGGAGGCGCTGCTCGCCAGCAACGACCGGCGGCTGGTCCAGCTGGCGGCGGTCTATCTCTGCGTCCTCGGCATGGGCTTCAAGGGGCGCTGCCGGGTGCCTGGCGGCGAGTCCACCCTGCGCGACTACAGCGCCCGCCTGTTCGAGTTCATCGCCGGCCGCGAGTCCGAGCTGGGCGCCGGGGTGCTGCCCGGCGGGCGGACGCTGATCCCCGCCGCCTACGCCTACACGCTGACCGACGGCAAGGCGCGCACGCTGGCGCGCGGGCCACGCTGGCCGCTGGTCCTGGGGGCCATCGCCGGGCTGTGGCTGGTGCTGGGTCAGGCGCTCTGGTGGATGTCCACCGCACAGCTTTCCAACGCGGCGGACGCGGTGCTTCAGGCATCGGTCCGCGTGACCCGCTGACGGGAGAGGACGGTCATGGAACTCCTGGCAGCGGTCCTGTCCGGCATCGCCGGCAACCAGATCTGGGTCTTCGCGGGGCTTCTTGTCCTCGTGCTGGTGATCATCGCGGTGATGGCGGCGATCCTGCTGCGCGCCCGCGGCGCGGCGCCGCCCGCCCCGGCGGAGCCCGCCGCCCTGCCGCCGCCCGACGCGACGGCGCAGGAGGGTGGGGCGGTCCCGACGCTGGCCGGCATGGCGCCCGCCACAGGGATCGACGTCACCATCCGCGACATCCGGCGCCTGTTCCGCGACGGCTTGGCGGCCTATCGCGAGACGCTGTCGCGCAACGTCTATCTGGTGCCCTGGTATCTGCGCACCGGGGTCGCCGCGTCCGACGACGCCGGCCTGCTGTCCTGCGCGGAGGAGGTGCGCCCCCCGGTGACCGCCGAGCGGCACGCCGGCTTCTCCTGGCGCTTCTACGACCGGGCGGTGGTCATCGATGTCGATGATCCCCGCGCCGCCTGGGCGGGCGTGCTCGACCTGCTGGGCCGCCGCCGTCCGATGCTGCCCGCCGACGGGCTGATCCTGACCGTTCCGCTGGCCGAGCTGGACGACGTGCGCCGTGCCACCGCGCGGGGAACGGAGCTGTACGCCCGGCTGTGGGAGATCCAGCGCACGTTGGGCTTCGCCCTGCCGGTCTATGTGGTGGTGACGGGCTGCGAGGAGGCCCCCGGCTTCGCGACGCTGGCCGAGGCTCTGCCACCGTCCCTGACCGGCGGGATGCTCGGCTGGTCGAGCCCCTACGCGCTGGAGACCGCCTTCTCCCCCGACTTCGTGAGCGAGGCGCTGCAGTCGCTGGCGGACGGCCTGCTGGCGGTTGAGCTGGAGGTGTTCGGCGCCACGGCCACGCCGGACGGCGCCCCGTTGTTCGCCCTGACGGAGCGGCTGACCGGGACGGAGGCGGCGCTGCGCGCCCTGCTCGGCACCGCCTTCAAGCGCACCGCCTATCAGGAGACTCTCTACGTCCGCGGCATCTACTTCACGGGCCGTCCCGATCCGGACGCGGCGGCGCTGTTCGGGCGCGACCTGCTGAACCGCAAGATCTTCCCCGAAGCCGGCCTGCCCAAGCCGACCCGCGCGCTGGCCGCGTCCCGCGCGTGGCGCCGCTACTCCTGGCCGGTGGGGACGGGGGCCGCCGCGCTGGCCGCGGTGCTGCTGCTGTGGATGGGGGTGCAGCGCGCCTCCACCCTGTCGGACCGGCTGGTTCCGGTGCTGGCCGACATTCCGGGCGGGCTCCAGCAACTCGCCGACCAGCGCCCGGCGGTCGAGGCCGGAGCGCCGATGACCGCCGCCTACGGCGATCCCGCCGCCCGCTTCGTGCAGGGCGTGACGATGCTGCCCACCGATTGGACCTTCAACCCGCTGCCGGCCTCCTGGATCAGCGGCGTCCCGGATTCGGTGTCGGGGGCGCTGGCCGTCGGCTACCGCCGGCTGGCCCTGTCCACCGTGCGCGACGTGGCCGAGGACCGGCTGCGCCGCCTGACCCGCGACGGCGGGGTGGGAGCGGCGGGGGCGGGCGCCTTCGAGCGGCTGCGCGCCTTCGCGGGCGAGATCGGCATCGCCGAGGGGCTGGCCCGCGCCTACAACAACGTCGACGCCCGCGACCCGGCCCTGCCGTTGGACGAGGTGCTGGACTTCGCGCTGGGCTCCGGCGTGGCGCGCGGCTTCTCCGCGCGGCTGCACGGCTGGGAGATCGACCAGCCGCCGGGCGGCACCGCAATCCCGGCGCCGGGGCCGGGGGCGCAGCGTCCCATCGACCTGACCGCCCATCGGGCGGAGGTCGGCCGCCGCTTCCGGCAATACGCCGACGCCTATCTGCGCGACCTCGCGATGGGCGGCCTCGCCGCCGCGCGGCTGTCGGTCGCCGCCGGCGAACTGGAGCTGCTGGCCGGTGGGGCGCGCTCCGCCGCCGACGCGGCGGCGGCCTACGCCGAGGTTCTGTCGAGCCTGGAGGACGCCGCGCGCGGTTTGGGGGCGGAGCGCGGCGCCTGGATCGGCGCCAACGGCCCCGTCCTGCCGCCGGAGTTCGAGGCGCTGCTCGGCCGTCTGGAGAAGTCCGACCTGCTCGGACCCAACCTGCGCGCCGACATCCTGGATCTGGCGCAACGCCGCTACGACGAGGCGGGAGTCGGCGCCCGCAGCCTGGACTCGGTGATCGGCCGCTTGCTGGAACAGGCCCCCAACGGAGGCGCCCGGCTGGCTCCGGCGGCGGAGCAGCTCCGTCGCACCCTGGCGGTGTGGATGGCCCGCCGCTTCATGAAGACGGACGAGTCCGGCGCGCTGGCGATGCCCGCCGTGGGCGCCGGATGGGACCGCGCCGCGCTGGACAGCATCTCGCCGCTGGTCGAGGACTATCTGCTGTTCGACGCCAAGGACCTGCCGCAGGCGCCGGCCATGCTCCGCACCTCCATGCGGGCGGCGGCGCAGCACCAGCTCCGCCAGAGGGTGGAGCGCATCCTCGCCCGCGCCCTGGCGGGAAGCCCGGCGGGCGGCGGTGTGGACCGGGCCGGCGGGCTGGCGCAGCTCCGCGCCTCGGCCCATGCCCTGCGCACCGCCTTCCCGGTGCTGGCCGAGACGATGCAGTCCTTCCGCCAGATCGGGCTGACCACCTCCGCCGACACCATCCGCGACACGGTGGCCCGGCAGGCCAATGCCGTGCTTGCCCAGGCCGACCGGCTGCTGGAGGGCGACCAGCTCTACCGGCCCGACGCGCATGCGCTGGACGTTTGGGTGGACGGGCCGCTGGTGCCGCACCTTCTGTTCGGGCAGACCACGCCGGCCGGGCTGGCGCTCTATCTCGGCAACGCCCGGCAGGAGGTGACGGTGCTCGCCCGCGACATCGCCGCCCCGGTGGTCGAGATCCTGGAGCGCCCGGTGATGGGCGCCGGGACCGGATCGGGCGCCGCCTCCAAGTGGGCGCGCATCATCACCGAGCTGGACAAGTACGACGGCGGGCGCCCCAACAGCTCCCTGGCGCAGCTCGAAAAGTTCGTGACGGTGGAGAGCGCCGCGGTGGACGCCGCCGGTTGCCAGAATCTCGGCGCCATCGACGGGGTGCCGGACGACTTCTTCCGCAGCCGTCTGGCCGAGCTGAAGCAGTGGATCGCCACGCGCTGCGTGCTGGCCGCCGACGCCCGCGTCTACGACGCCTATGTCGACATGGCCGCGTCCTTCAACGAGATGCTGGCGGGCCGCTTCCCCTTCGCCACCGCCGCGGTGGCGGGCGAGGAGGCCGATCCGGCGGCGGTGCGCGCCTTCTACGAGCGGTTCGACGCGCGCTCGGCCTTCGTGTTGGAGGGGCTGCGCCGAGGCGAGCGCTTCGGCACCGCCGGACGCGAGGCGCTGCGCTTCGTGGAGACGATGGAGCGGGCGCGTCCGCTGCTGATCGCCGCGGTGACCCCGGACCAGAGCGGCGGTCTGGCGCTCGACCCCGCCTTCCGCGTCAACCGTGGGCGCGAGGCCGGGGGCAGCGACATCATCGAATGGAAGCTCGCCACGCCGAACGGTGCCCTGTCCAGCATGCTGCCACGGGCGCCGCTGCGCTGGTATCCGGGCGACAAGCTGAGCGTGACGCTGCGCTGGGCCAAGGATGGCACCGTGCTGCCGGTGTCCGGCGTCGGCGCGGGGGTGACGGTGGACGGACCCTCGCTGCGCTTCGACTATGACGGTCCATGGGCGCTGTTCGCCCTGGCCGGCCGACAGGCCGCGCCGCAGCGCGACCGCCGCCCCGGCCCGGACACCGAGCCGCTGCTGCTGTTCGAGGCCACGGCAAGCGGCCCGGTCAAGGAGGCCGCCGCGGCGGCCCCGATGCCGATCGCTCCGGCCGTGCAGGCGGCGCAGCCCCCGGCGGTGAAGCCCAACGTGCGGGTCTTCATGACGCTGGTGGTCAAGCGCACCGTCCTGTCCGACGGCAAGCCGCCGCGCGAGGAGAAGGTGGCCGTGCCGGCGCTGCCCGCGCAGGCGCCGCCGCTGGCCCCGGTCGGCACCATGCGGCGGATGCCGGGGCTGGCCGGCTGGCCGGCACCGTCGGGCGCGGTGGCCCCGGCGGACCGCGCCTTCTTCGACCTGGGAACCCCGCCGTCCCAGCCCCCGATGCTCCGCCCCGCGGCCCAACGCTTCCCGTGAGCAGCACCATGACCACCACGTCCCACCCGCTGATCGACATCGGCGCCCTGCTCCAGCCCATCCCCGGCGACGATCCGGCGGGCGACGACCTGCGCCACGGCCCGGAATTCGACGCGCTGACCGAGGCGCGCCGGATGGACGACGATCTGGACCAGGGCATCTGGCAGACCACCGTCAAGAAGGCCGACTGGAAGGGCGTCGTCCAGCAGTCCTCGGACCTGTTGACGACTCGCACGAAGGATCTCCAGGTCGCGGCGTGGCTGGTCCAGGCGCTGGGCCGCCTGCATGGTCCGGCGGGGTTGGCGCCGGGCCTTCTGCTGGTCCATGGGCTGGTCGAGGATTTCTGGGACGGCCTCTACCCGCGCCTGGACGACGGCGACCCGGAGCCGCGGCTGGCGCCGCTGGTCTGGCTGGACAGCCAGTTGTCGCGCGACCTGATGGCGACCACCATCACCCAGCCGGGGGCGAACGCCGACGAGACGCACCGTTTCCAGGACTGGCAGAACGCCCAGCGCCTGCGCAAGCTCGCCACCCGCGACCCGCGCGCCTTCCACGCGGCGGTCGACGACGGCGAGGTCACGGTCGAGCAGATCCTCGCCGCGCAGGACCGCACGCCGCCGGACTTCTACCAGACCCAGCACGGTCATCTGCGCGACACGGTAACCGCGGTGCGCACCCTGGCGGCGGAGCTGGACGCCGTGGCCGGCCGCGCCGCGCCCGGCTTCACCCAGCTTCTGAAGACCCTGGAGAGCCTGATCCAGTTCCACCGCGACGCGCTCGCCAAGCGCGGCATCGATCCGGACGGCGCCGCCGCCGCGGAAGAGGCGGAAGGCGAGGAAGGGGGGGCCATCGACGCGTCCGCCGAAATCATTCCCGCCGCCTTCGCCCGCCCCGGTGGGCCGCGGACCCGGCAGGAAGCCTACGCGATGCTGCACCAGATCGCCGATTTCCTGGCGCGGGAGGAGCCGCACAGCCCGACCTCCTACCTCGTCCGCCGCGCCGCCGCTTGGGGGAACCTGTCCCTGCCGGAGCTTTACGCCGAACTGCTGGGCGACCGCGGCGAGGTCGGGCGGATCTTCGGCCTTCTGCGGCTTGAGGAGCGCTGAGCCATGCCCCGCATCCTGCTCGACTACCCCGGCATCAAGGGCGAATCGCTGATCCGCAACTACAAGAATCTGGCCGACTGCGTCAGCTTCGACCTGTCCTCGGGCAAGCGCGAGGTCGGCGGCTTCAACTACGACGACCCGATCGAGGACAACTCCTATCTCAGCGGCCGGAAGGCGCAGAAGCAGGACAAGCTCGGCGTCGACAGCCTGAAGCTGGAACGTCACTTCGACCTCGCCTCGCCCAAGCTGATGCAGGCGGCCTTCGATCCGCAGAAGAAGGACGTCACCGCGACGATCCACTTCTTCCGCACCTTCGCGCAGTTGCAAGGCGGCGAGTATTTCGGTGAAAGCGACATCTTCGCCGAGCCGTACCTGACCATCATCCTGAAGAACACGCAGATCACGGAGTATGTGCTGTCGGTCGACGACGACGACAGCAGCAACGGGACCGAGACCATCTCGCTGGCCTTCGACCAGTTGCAGATGACCTACCAGCACCAGATCGACGGCCGGAAAATCGGCCAAATCCGTGGCGACATCACATTGGCGAGCAAGTCATGACCCAGTCGAACCCGTCGGCCCTGACCGGCGACACCACCTTCCTGTCCCGCAACGGCGCGGGGCGCCGCGGCCCAGGGCGCCGGGCCGAGCATTTCCTGGAGCAGGTGATGTTCCAGAGCCGCTGGCTCCTGGCGCCGCTCTATGTCGGCTTGGTGGGCGCGCTGTTGATGATCGGCTGGCGCTTCGCGCTGGAAATGGTGCACGCACTGCCGCTTCTGATTCATGGCACGGAAAACGACATCATCCTGATCGTGCTCGGGCTGGTCGATCTGACGATGGTTGGCAACCTCGTGCTGATGGTGATTTTCAGCGGCTATGAGAACTTCGTCTCGAAGATCGACGTCGAGGGCCACGCCGACCGTCCGGAATGGATGGGCAAGCTGGATTTCAGCGCTCTGAAGGTCAAGCTGATCGCCAGCATCGTGGCGATCTCCTCCATTCAGATCCTCAAGACCTTCATGAACGTGTCGGAGGTCTCCGACCGCGACCTGATGTGGCTGGTCGCCATCCACGTCACCTTCATCGTCTCCGGCGTGCTGCTGGCGACCATGGACGTTCTGGTCAAGAAGAGCCACGCGCACTGACGTCCGGCACGAAAGGAGATGGCATCATGATTCGGTATGCGCTGGCGTTCCTCGCCATCCTTCTGACCGGCTTGCCCGGAGCGTCGAGGGCGGAAACGCCCCCTGGGCCGGCGAAGGTGGTGGTCGGCACCTACGTCAACCAGATCACCGGGGTGAACCTCCGCGACAATCAGGTCAATGTGGACTTCTACGTCTGGTTCCGCTGGGACGACGACTCCCTGAACCCGCTGGAGACGTTCGAACTGATGAACGGGCGGATCGAATCCCGCACGCCGACCCCGGTCCGCAAGCTGAAGGACACCAATTACGGGCAGGCGCGCGTCCAGGCGGTTCTGAACCAGCCCTGGGACGTGAGCCGCTTCCCCCTGGACACCCAGACCATTCGTCTGGTGATCGAGGACAGCGACCTGACGGCCGAGCACTTCGTCTATGTGCCGGACACCGACAACAGCACCCTCGATCCCGACGTCGACGTCTCGGGCTACACTCTGACCAGCAACGGCGCCACCATCTCGGCGCACCGCTACCGCACCAATTACGGCGACATCACCCTGCCGAAGAACCACGAGTCGGTCTATTCCCGCTACACCCACGCGATCACGTTGGAGCGGCCGGATTCGGTCTATTACATCAAGACCTTCTCGACCATCTTCATCTCCTCGGTGGTGGCCTTCCTGGCCTTCCTGGTGAAGCCGGTGGACCTCGACCCCCGTTTCGGCCTGGGCATCGGCGCGCTGTTCGCCGTGGTCGCCTGCTACTTCGTCATCGCCAGCGACCTGCCGCGCAGCAGCGGATTCACCCTGTCGGACCGGGTCAACCTCGCCTCCATGGGCATGATCTTCCTCAGCCTGATGCAGAGCGCGGTGTCGCTGATGATCTACGAGCGGAACGCGGCCAAGTCGATCCTGCTCGACCGGGTGTGCCTCGTCCTGTTTCCGGCCGCCTACGGATTGATGTGCGTCTGGCTGACGATGGTGTGACGCGGTGTCCGGGCGCCGGCCGGCCTGAGCTTCGCCACAATCCTCCTTCACGCTCCGTGCGGATCGACGAGGGAGAGTGGGATGATCGGAAACCGGACGGCGCTGGCCGCGGCGGGGTTTCTCGCCGTCGGGATCGCGGTGGCGGGCTGGTCGGCGGGGCGGGAGGTCGCCCAGGTCCGGCTGGCCGACCGTTTCGTCACCGTGAAGGGCTCCGCCGAACGCGAGGTCAAGGCGAACCTCGCCCTCTGGCCGGTGCGCTTCGTCGCCACCGGCGATGACCTGGCCGCCGTCCAGGCGAAGACGGCGGCCGACGAGAAGGCCGTGTTGGCCTTTCTGGAGCACTACGGGCTGGGCGCCGACGCCGTCGTCTCGCGGTCGCTCGATCTCGTGGACCTGCTCGCCCAGGCCTACCGCCAGGGACCGGCGGACCAGCGCTACATCCTCACCCGAACCCTGATGATCCGCAGCCCCGACGTGGAGCGGATCGACCGCGCCAGCCAGAATCTGGCGGAACTGCTCGACCAGGGCGTGACCCTGGGCGGGGAGCCGGGCATGGGCTCCGGCCCCAATTACCTGTTCACGCGGCTGAACGACGTGAAGACCGAGATGATCGCCGAGGCGACCGCCAAGGCGCGCGAGGCGGCGACCCAGTTCGCGACCGACAGCGGCGCGACGCTGGGCGGCATCCGCCGCGCCAACCAGGGCCTGTTCCAGATCCTCGCCCGCGACGAGGCCCCCGGCATCATGGAAAGCAGGCAGATCGACAAGGTCGTCCGCGTCGTGTCGACGCTCGACTGGGAATTGGTGGATTGATGGGCCGATAGCGCTCCGCCCGCATCATCCGCTATATAGTTATCCTATATATCAAGTTCCCGGCATCAGACCGCCCTCGGCCAGAGGGGGGCGGACGGCGTTGCGTGTCACCGCTCCATGAGGCGTTCTGACGTCGAAGCTGCTAATCTTGCGTCTGTAATCCATCGAGTCCGACACCGGAGAAGCAATAACGCTTCGATCAGCGCCAGAATAGGCCCGCAAATTAGGCACAATGAACAGATCACGTGCATTGTTTGCGCGGCGCGCCTCTTGGTTTGGCCCGATCCTCAAGTCGGCTTCGAGCGCCCTCTCATCGCTATCCCTCAAGAAATGACGGCATTGGCAGAAAGCGCTAGTTCACCTGCGCCGAGCATGGTTATATAGCCAACATATATAGCGAATCGGGGTGCCCGCTCATGTCCGTCCAACCGCAGGTGTCGTTCGCCGGGCCGCAAGCGTCGCCGATCGGCGCCGAGCGCATCCGGCTGCTGGAGGCGGTGGGGCGCGAGGGCAGCATTTCCGGCGCGGCACGGTCGGTGGGCGTCACCTACAAGGCGGCCTGGGACGCCATCGACGCCATGAACAACCTGTTCGGCCGCCCGCTGGTCGAGGCGCAGGCCGGCGGAAAGCGCGGCGGCGGAACCGCCTTGACGCCGGACGGCGTACGGCTGGTCGCCACCTTCCACCGTCTGCAGAGCGAGATGGTCCGCGCCTTCCAGGTGCTGGAACCGGAACTGAACGGCACCAGCCTGTCGGCGGCCAGTCTGATGTGGGGATTCTTCATGCGCACCAGTGCCCGCAATACCCTCCGTGGAACCGTCACCGCCATCACCGACGGGGCGGTGAACTCCGAAGTCACCCTGGCCGTCTCGGGCCAGACCTCGATCGTCGCGATCATCACCCGCGACAGCGTGCGCGACCTGGGCCTGTTCCCAGGGCGCGCGGCGACGGCGCTGATCAAGGCGCCCTTCGTGATCCTCGCCCCGGCGGACGAGGCGAAGCGCACCTCGATGCGCAACCGGGTGGAGGGCGTGGTGGCCCGCCGCGAGGACGGCGCCGTGAACAGCGAGATCACTCTGGACATCGGCGGCGGCAAGACGCTGACCGCCATCATCACGCTGCGCAGCGCCGACGACATCGGCCTGAAGCCCGGCGACCCGGCCTGCGCGCTGATCGACGCATCGCACATCATTCTTGCGGTGGATTGACGATAGGATCGGAAGGAGTTTTCGAATGAGGCATTTCCTGCTTGCCACCGTCGCTCTGCTGTCCGTCTCGGCACCGGCCCGGGCCGACGAATTCAACGTCGCGGTCGCCGCAAACTTCACCGCCCCGGCGAAGGAGATCGCCGCCGCCTTCGAGCGGAAGACCGGCCACAAGGCCGTCCTGAGCTTCGGCGCGACCGGCCAGTTCTACGCCCAGATCAAGCAGGACGCGCCCTTCGTCGTCTTCCTCGCCGCCGACGACGAGACCCCGAAGAAGGCGGTGGAGGAGGGCTTGGCCGTTCCGGATTCCCGCTTCACCTATGCCGTCGGCCGTCTGGTGCTGTGGACCAAGGCCAGCGACGCCCCGCTGGGCGAGGACACGCTGCGCAAGGGCGCTTTCGAGAAGCTGTCGGTCGCCAACCCGGCGACCGCGCCCTATGGCGCCGCCGCGGTGCAGGCCATGAAGAAGATGGGCGTCTTCGAGTCGATCCAACCAAAGATCGTCCAGGGCAACAGCATCGCCCAGGCCTTCCAGTTCGCCGAGACCGGGGCTGCCGAGCTGGCCTTCGTCGCCCTGTCCCAGGTGATCGCCAAGCCGGACGGCACCCGTTGGCCGGTTCCGGAGGCTCTGCATGATCCGATCTTCCAGGACGCTGTCCTGCTGAAGAAGGGCGCCGGCAACGAGGCCGCCACGGCGTTCCTCGCCTTCCTGAAGGGGCCGGAGGCCGCCGCGGCGATCTCCAAGTACGGCTACGGCACGAGGGCGCCGAACTGATCATGCCGGTCTCCCTGGTAAGGACAGCCCGCCGATGAGCTGGCAACCGATCATCCTGACCCTGGAGCTGGCGGCGCTGACGACGGTCATTCTGCTGATCGTTGGCACCCCCCTGGCCTGGTGGCTGGCGCGGTCCGGAGCCTGGTGGAAGGAGGCGGTCGCCACGGTGGTGGCGCTGCCTCTGGTGCTGCCGCCGACGGTTCTGGGCTTCTACCTGCTGATGCTGCTGGGACCGAACGGCCCCGGCGGGTGGCTGGCCTCCCTGTGGGGCGCCCGCTCCATGGCCTTCACCTTTGAAGGGCTGGTCATCGGGTCGGTGCTGTACTCGATGCCCTTCGTGGTGCAGCCGATCCGCAACGCCTTCGAGGCCTTCGGCGACCGCCCGCTGGAGGCGGCGGCGACGCTGCGCGCCTCGCCGCTCGACACCTTCTTCACCGTGGCGGTGCCGTTGGCCCGCCGCGGCTTCCTGACCGGCGCCGTGCTGGGCTTCGCCCACACCATGGGCGAGTTCGGCGTCGTCCTGATGATCGGCGGCAACATCCCCGGCCAGACCAAGGTCCTCTCGGTGGCCATCTACGACTATGTCGAGACGCTGCAATGGGACGAGGCCCATCTGCTGGCCGGCGGCATGCTGGTCTTCTCCTTCACGGTGATCCTGACGATGATGCTGCTGGAGAAGCGTATTGGGCGGGGCGGGCGATGAGCCTGTCGGTGCATTTCCACGGGACGCTCGGGCAGTTCGCTTTGGACGTGGCGTTCGAAGCGCCGGGCCGCGGCATCACCGCGCTGTTCGGCCCGTCCGGCTGCGGCAAGACCTCGGTGCTGCGTTGCGCGGCCGGGCTGCAGCGGCTGAACGGGCGCTTCGCCCTGGACGGCGAGGTCTGGCAGGAGGGGCGGACCTTCCGGCCGACGCACAAGCGGCCCATCGGCTACGTCTTCCAGGAGGCCAGCCTGTTCCCGCATCTGTCGGTGCGCACCAACCTGCTGTTCGGCCATCGCCGGACGGTGGGGCGGGGCGTGCCGGAGCACATCCGCCTGGGCGACGTGGTGGACCTGCTGGGGCTGGGGCATCTGCTCGACCGTTCGCCGGCGCATCTGTCCGGCGGTGAGCGCCAGCGGGTCGGCGTGGGCCGCGCGCTGCTCTCGCAACCGCGGCTGCTGCTGATGGACGAGCCCCTGGCGGCGCTCGACCGCTTCAGCAAGGAGGAGATCCTTCCCTATCTGGAGCGGCTGCACGGCGTGCTGTCCGTCCCCGTCCTCTATGTCAGCCACGACATCGCGGAGGTCGAACGGCTGGCCGACCATCTGGTGCTGCTGCGCCAGGGGCGCGTCGTCGCCGCCGGCCCGATGCAGGAGCTTCAGGCCGATCCGACCCTGCCCATCGCCCGCATGCCCGAAGCCGGGGTGACCCTGCCCGCGGTGGTGGCGGGGCGGGAGGACGCCTACGGCCTGACCCTGCTGCGGCTGGACGGCGGTCACCTGCTCGTTCCAGGAGACCTCGGGCCGCAGGGGACGGCGCGGCGTGCCCGCATCGCCGCATCCGACGTCAGCCTCGCCCGCAACCCGCCGGAAGGCAGCACCATCCTGAACGCTCTTCCCGCCCGCATCGTCGCGGCGGAGCGGCACGACGACGTCCAGATGATGGCCGTCGTCGCCTTGGGCGAGGAAGGCAGGGGCGCGCGCATGCTCGCCCGTGTCACCCGCAAGAGTTGGGACGCCCTCGGGCTGTCGCCGGGCCAGCCGGTCTATGCTCAGATCAAGGGTGTGGCTCTGGTTCAGGAATCGATGTGATTCGGACGGGCGCTGCGCCTATCCCGGCGTGAAGCGCTTGGGCAGGCGCAGCGCCCCCGTTCCCATCGCGATTCCGAACAGAACGCACAACAGCCCCGCCGCGTGGGCGAGCGTGAAGGCCTCGCCCAGGAACAGCACGGCGGCCAGCACGCCCGCTGCCGGAATCAGCCCGGTGAACAACCCGGCCCGGTTGGCCGGCACATGGGCGATTCCGCGCATCCACAGCACCACCGCCAACAAACCGCCGGTCAGGCCGGACGTCACGAACAGCAGCCAGACCCAGCCGGGCACCATGACCGGATCGAAGCCGTCCAGCGTCGCCAGCGCACCCGGCGCCATCATCGCGGCGGCCAGGACGTTTGCCAGACAGGTCAGCGCCAAAGGTGGAATCCGCCCGCCGAGCTGCCGGGCGAAGACCCCGTACAGCCCCTCCGACACCACCGCGCCCAGAACCAGCGCGTTGCCGACGACGGAATCGTCGGGTCCACCGCCGCCCCCGGGGCGTAAATTCAGCGCGACCATGCCAACGACCGCCAAGGCGATGGCCGCGGTGCTGCCGGCTCCGATCCGCTCGCGCAGGATCAGCGCCGCGCCCAGCGCCGTCATGGCCGGGATGGTGCTGGTGATGATTCCGGCGGCCACCGCGCTGGTCTCGCGCAGCCCATAGAGAAGGAACAGGTTGAACAGCACCATGCCGAACAGGGAGAGCAGGGCGAGGCTCGTCCAGTCCCGACCGTTGCGCGGCAGCGCCGCCGCTCCACCCCTGAGGGCAAAGGGCGCCAGCAGCGCCGCGACAAGCGCGAAGCGCATTTCCGCGGCCACAAGCGGCGGGATGTGGGATACGATGACCTTGGAGGCCGGAACGGACAGGCCGACCAGGGTCATCGACAGGGCGAGGTTGAGATAAGCGGCGCGCATGGGCCGCATTCTATGGGCGCCGGCGCCGTCTTACGGAAGCGGCATTTTCACGCAATGAATTTGCAAAGAATGCGTGCCATTCTTCGTGCCAAGGTCGCGGTACACAAGGGGCGGGGTATGTCGGAGCCGATCCTGGGGATCACCAATTGGATGCATCTGTTCCGCTGGATCGTGAAGCTGATCCGTGACGAATACGGTGTGGATGAAAAGGTCTTGACCCGCAACGCCGTGCTGGACGGCGGAATCGGCCTCACCGCCGAGCAGCTCGAACAGGTACTGGACCACATCGCTGAAACCTTCGAGCTGACCTTTCCCGAGAACACCCTGAACGAAACCGTGCGGTTGGAAGACCTCTGCACGCTGACGGCCTGGATGCGCGGCCTCTTCAAGAAGCCGGACTTCGTCACGCCGCCGTTTGAGGAGCGCTGCCGCTCCCTCAACAAAGTGCCGGCCTGACCCGCGCGCCGCGTATTCAACAGCGCATGACTGGAAACGCCGCCGTGGATTCCCATCTGCGGCAGCGAACCCGTTCCGCCAACCTCTCTCCCTGAGCCGTTCATGCCGTTGCATCTCATCAAGCTCGCCGTAGGGATCGACGACCTCGACCACTTGGCGGCGGTGCAGGCGCGCCGCGCGCAGGCCGTCGACGGCCGGTCGATGGTTCCCGTTTTTACGCGCCGTGTGCCGAAGCGGGGGGAGGAAATCCTCGCCGGTGGGTCAATCTACTGGGTGGTCCGCGGCGCCGTCGCCGCCCGCCAGCGGGTGATTTCCATCGACACCACCGTGGACGAGGAAGGGGAGAGCTGCTGCATTCTTGGAATGGACCCTCAGCTCGTCGCCACCGTGCCGACACCCCACCGCCCGTTCCAGGGATGGCGCTATTTCAATCCGGAAACGGCGCCCAGGGATCTGTCCGAAGCGGGCGGGCAAGGCGATGAACTGCCCGCCCATCTGGCCGCAGAACTGCGGTCTCTCGGCCTGCTGTAATCGGTTCGCCCGGCTGCGGCCCGCCAACCCATTGATTTTTCACAATCGGGCAGAATTTTCATCATCCTGTCAAAAAAGCGCTTGCGTGTTCGTGGAGGAGGCGCCTATAACCCCCTCCACCGACGCGGTGGCCGCCAACGAGGCGCCGACGGGTCGGGACACAAAGACATTCTGGCCCTGGCGGCCCGCTCCTCGAAGGGGCTGGGCGCGGGGTATTGCGGTTCTCCTGGAGCCGCGGGATCTTGGATATCGTTGATACCGTGTTGTG